>CAZRQR010000079.1:0-8209 GCA_964602435.1 uncultured Oxalobacter sp. | reverse complement strand
CCTGGTTAGGGAAAACCGCGCCTTATATCCCCAACCTGAAGAACGGGGATATAAGGCGCACTAGGTAAAAGGACTCGTCATGTCCCAGCGAACGGTCCCACTCCAACCGGTGAAACATTTCCGAAAAAGATGCGTCCTCATCCGGAAAGGTTTCTTCAAGCGGTTCGAATTCAATTTCCGGATCTATTGAGTCATCCTGTCCGGATCTGTCCTTTTCTTTTCGGGGTTTCTTATTCGATACCATTCTTTTCTCCCTGAGGATATCGAAACATCGAGCAAATCATGAATAGTGTGCGGCGCATATCCATCGACAAATTGACCACTGTCAAAACCAGCAGGAATAATCTCTCCCGTCAACCCGGTATATGAATCTGTCTATCGTCATCATGGCTTTTTTCTGCCATGATGTAGCATATATTCTGAACCTGTCCATTTTGACCAATCAGCCTGCCCGATCCGGATAGTTTTTATGAAACAACCTGAATCTCACGGAAAAGTATTTGTACTTTTTCTGTTCGCTGTCACCATCGCGTTTTTCTGGATTCTCCTGCCTTTTTACGGTGCGGTTTTCTGGGGATTTATCCTGGCAGTCATGTTCATGCCATTAAACGACTATTTACTGTCGAAAATGCCGAAGAAAAAAAATACCGCCGCGCTGCTGACACTTTCTTTCTGTCTGTTGATCGTGATCATTCCGCTCATTGTCGTCATTATTGCACTTGCCCAGGAAAGCGCGGCACTGTACCAGAAAATACTAACACGAGGTGTCAGTTTCGACACTTCGTTTCAATTCATCATTTCCAGACTGCCGGAATGGGCCATTGATTTGCTGAGTCACTCCGGCATTACCTCTCTGGCAGAATTCCAGCAGAAAATATCCAGCGGCATACTTCAGGCAAGCCAGTACATCGCCGGGAAACTTTTCGTTATCGGACAGAACATTCTGGACTTTGCCATCGGCTTTGGCATCATGCTCTATCTTCTTTTCTTTCTGCTCAGAGACGGAAACGAACTGACTGCACGCATCAGAAAAATCATTCCGCTCGCAAACCGCCACAAAACACTGCTTTTGACAAAATTCACGGGCGTTATCCGCGCCACCGTAAAAGGCAATCTGGTTGTCGCCATTGTACAGGGAGCGCTGGGCGGCCTTGTTTTCTGGTTTCTGGGCATAGAAGCCGCCTTGTTGTGGGGAGCGATCATGTCGGTCCTTTCACTGCTTCCGGCAGGCTCCGGTGTAATCTGGGTTCCGGTCACCATCTATTTTCTGGCAACAGGCGCCATTATGAAAGGCGTCATTCTTCTGGTTTTCGGCGTACTGGTCATCGGACTGATCGACTATCTCCTGCGTCCCCTGCTAGTCGGAAAAGATACGCAAATGCCGGACTACCTTGTTCTCATCTCCACCATCGGCGGAATGGCTCTTTTTGGCCTGAATGGATTCGTCATTGGTCCGGTCATTGCAGCCCTGTTCCTGACCGCCTGGGAGCTCTACTCGACCCTCTCGCAGCAGCCCCAGACAAACGACAATCCTCCTTCAGAGAAGGAATCCTGACCGTTTTTTCGGAAAAAAACCGATATCACATTTCCCCCTTCCAGCGAATGATTCCGTCATCAACGATACCAAACAGTTCCAGAACCCTTCTGGCGGTCTGGTCAACCATCTCTTCAATCGTGGCCGGATGACAATAAAACGCGGGAACAGGCGGATAAACAATTCCTCCCATTTCCGTAACCGACAGCATGTTTCTGATATGTACCAGATTCAAGGGGGCTTCCCGGACCATAAGGACCAGACGCCTCCGCTCTTTCAGCGTGACATCCGCAGCGCGTGTAATCAGATTGTCGCAAAAACCGTTGGCAATAGCGGAAAGTGTCTTTACAGAACAGGGCACCACGATCATGCCGGAACTCCGGAATGATCCACTGGCAATCGCTGCCGTCATCTCGCCGGCTTTATACGTTTTATCCGCCAGAAGACCGACTTCGTCAACGGAAAGTCCCATTTCATGGCGAAGCGTCAAACGGGCGGCATCAGATATCACAAGATGCGTTTCAACCCGACTCACTTTACGCAAGATCCGAAGCAGACGTACACCATAGACAGCCCCGCTTGCACCTGTCATACCAACAATCAAACGCTTTTGATCCGCACTCATCACGACTCCGGCCACAAAAACAAAAAATATTTCCCGTCAACAAATTCAGGGAAGCCATATGGATAAATCCCTTTACAATTTTCCACGTAACTTGCCAAACGCCTCGGCCATGGCACTTCCGGCAGAAACATGCGGGGACTGCCGCTTTTTAAATAGCCTGCCGGTTTTCCCTTCCCTGTGAACAGGATTGCCCTGTTCGCTTTCACCGTTCAGAACCATCGAAAGAAAGATTCTCTGCCGCTCGATGTCAACATCCAGTACCTTGACCCGGACAATCTGTCCCGACCTGACAATCTGGTGAGGATCGGAAACAAATTTCTCTGACAGCGCCGAAATATGCACCAGACCATCCTGATGCACACCGATATCCACAAAAGCGCCAAAAGCCGTGACATTTGTAACCGTCCCTTCCAGAATCATACCCGACTTCAGATCCGCAATTTCCTCAACACCTTCCTTGAAGCGAGCACTCACAAACTCGGGCCGCGGGTCTCTTCCCGGCTTTTCGAGTTCTTTCAGAATATCCATAACGGTAGGAAGGCCGAACTGTTCATTGACATACTTTTCGGGTTTTATTTTCCCCAGCAACTCTCCATTTCCGATAACGGCTTCGATACCGACTCCCAGATCATCCAGAATTTTCTCGACCAGTGCATACGATTCCGGATGGACGGCAGAAGCATCAAGCGGATTGTTTCCTCCCGTGATTCGCAAGAAACCGGCGGCCTGCTCAAATGTTTTCGCTCCCAGCCTGGGAACCGAACGAAGATCTGCCCGACTGGCAAAACGCCCGTTCCGGTCGCGATATTGAACGATATTTCCGGCAATCCCTTCCGTCAGTCCCGAAACGCGTGTCAAAAGAGGAACTGATGCCGTATTCACATCAACGCCCACCGCATTCACACAATCTTCCACTGTGGCATCCAGCGAGCGAACCAGTTTTGATTGGGCGACATCATGCTGATACTGTCCGACACCGATGGATCTGGGTTCGATCTTGACCAGTTCGGCCAACGGATCCTGCAATCGTCTTGCGATCGAAACCGCACCGCGCAGGGTGACATCCATATCAGGCAGCTCGCGTGAAGCGTATTCCGAGGCCGAGTAAACGGATGCCCCCGCTTCAGAAACGACAATTCTGTCGATTCGCCGGCCCTTGCAATGTCCGATCAGCTCCTTGACAAGCCTGTCTGTCTCGCGTGAAGCCGTTCCGTTACCGATTGCGATCAGTTCCACCTGATATTTTTCGATCAGGCCATACAGTATTTCAATCGTTCCCAGCCAGTCATTTCTGGGCTGGTGGGGATAAACCGTTCGCGTATCGAGCACTTTTCCTGTTTTGTCGACCACAGCCACTTTCACACCTGTCCGGATACCCGGATCAAGCCCCATGGTGACTTTCGGACCGGCAGGAGCCGCCAAGAGCAGTGCCTTGAGATTTTTCGCAAAAACCGTAATGGCTTCAGCTTCCGCCCTTTCCCTCAGATCGTCCATCAGCTCGGTTTCAAGATGAGGCAATATTCTGATCCGCCATGCCCATCTGACTGTCTCGGTGAGCCACCGGTCAGATGGCCTTTTCCTGTCTGCAATTTTGAAGCAGGAAGCAATCCTCGATTCACACTGATTGAATGGCTCATCCCAGCGAGGGCGATCAGGCTCCGAATCCAGCCTTATCCGGACCATCAGTATTTCTTCCCTTCGTCCTCTCAACAGAGCCAGTACACGATGTGAGGCAATTGTTGCAACGGATTCCTCATAATCGAAATAATCGGAAAAGCGCAACCCTGACTGCTCTTTTCCGTCAATCACTTTCGATTCAATGACACCATGACCGCACATGAATTCCCTGAGACTTCCCAGCAGACCGGCATCTTCCGAAAAACGCTCCATGAGAATCTGGCGCGCGCCGTCCAGCGCGGCCCTGGCATCCGCGACTCCCGGATTATCTCCGTCATCTGTCGCAAACGGCGGGCGAATATATTTCACGGCCTCTGTTGCCGGATCCAGTTCAGGACACGCAATCAAACTGTCAGCCAGTTCACGCAAACCCGCTTCCATCGCCAACCTGGCTTTCGTCCTCCGTTTTGGACGATACGGCAGATAGATATCCTCAAGCCCCGATTTGTCTTCAGCCTGCAAAATGGCTGCCAGCAATTCGGGGGTCATCCTGTTCTGTGCATTGATTGAGTCAATGATCGTCCGGCGGCGCTGTTCCAGTTCCCTCAGATAAAATAACCTTTCCTGCAGATTTCTTAACTGGCTGTCATCCAGTCCACCCGTTATTTCTTTTCGGTACCGTGCGATAAAAGGAACTGTCGCGCCTTCATCAAGCAATAGCACGGCAGCCGCAACCTGTTTCATGGAAATACCCAGTTCTTCAGACAGGCGCCGCTCAATGGCTGAAACCATAATTCTCCCCGAAAAAACAAAAATGAGATGATACTCATTTCCGGAAAATGTGCCATCTGTTTCAGGCAGGATATTCCATTTTTCCATATTTTCAGCAGATACAACCCGGCTGCCCGGATATTTTTCCTGCCTGAAATCAACCCGTTTCAAAACGAAAATCCGTCACTATTTCCGATTTATGAACGATAATGTATCTTTTTGGCTGCCGGAAAATACGATTCAACAGTAATAACGGGTATGATGAATTTCACGCTGAAGGATATCAAAAGGCAATTCGGGCAAAAAACATACTCACTCGGCCTGATATACGCCCAGAAAAAACGTGTCTTGCAGATACACCGTTCAGGCAATCTGATCCGATCCCAAGTCAAGGAACAGGGCAACCAGACTTACCAGCAAAATATCTTCGTCAAATCCACTACTGAGGGTCTCCAGTTCCAGGGAACCTGCTCATGTCCATTGATCCTGAACTGTCATCATGTTGCAGCCGTCCTGCTCACCATGCTGCAGAAAAACGAAAACCGGCAAAAAAACAAAAGTATCCGTGCCGCCACTCCCCTGTCAAACTGGGTACAGAAACTTTACTCGGCTATCCGGCCTCTGTCCCCGGATGCACTCGACAACCTGGAACAGGACGTCATACCGTCCCACAAATTGCTGTTCATCCTTTCACCCGATCAGTCTGACAAACGGCTTTTCCTCAACATTTGTCGCACCCGCTGCAAACCGACAGGTGAATTCTCCTCTATCGTCCCATTGACCGAAGTCGATACACTTTTTTCCGAAAAACCGGATTACTTCACAAAAGACGACGATGAGCCCTTGCGCCTTTTCATGGCACTTCGTTTCGGATCGGCACAGTCCGTCCCCTATATGGCTGAACCCAAGGGAAAACTGGGCGCCCAGCTTCTCCGGATACTTGTCGACAATCAGCGGCTTTTCTGGACAAACGCCCTACAGGACATTGCCAAAGACCTTGTATTCCCTCTTCGTGCCGCGCCACCCAGACAAGCCAGGCTGACCTGGAACGACAATGGGACGACCATCAAATTATCCTGGGAATTTGCGGAACCTTCATCCGGAAGCCGCCGAACATCCACCTCGATCGATTACATCCTTCCGACCGAACCGGCCTGGTATATTGAAAACCTGACTTGCGGCGAACTGATCCTGCCGGAGAATGCCGGGCATTTTTCCGTCAGCAAAATCCAGGAACTGATTGTCCAGGCTCCGGTCATTCCATCCAGAGACAAAAAAAACATCGCAAGATTTCTGCTTGAAAAAGGAATCGAGGGAATCATTCCCACACCGGAAACCCTTGAAGAAACGATCCTGGAAAACATTGAACCGCATCCTGTCCTCTATCTCGGAAGCAAACCCGTTATCCATAACGAGGCAGAAACTCCCGTCTGGTTTGACTATGCACAACTGAAATTCGACTATGACGGCCAATCGTTTTTTTTCGGATCGGATCTCCCGGTCATACGTTCAAAAAATGAAAATTCCATTGAACGGATCATCCGGGATGAGTTGTCCGAAAATGCGATGCATGACATGCTTTTGTCATTCGGCTTCCAGGCCGTCACCGATACAGCTTCTCCATTACGGTCACTCCCCGGTGTACTGGAAATGGATTCGCCCACCGAATGGCTGCATTTCACGCAGGAATACCTGACCGATCTGGAAGATGCAGGCTGGAAAATCGAAAAATCGGCCGATTACCGTTATGATCTGCAACCTATCCAGAAATGGTACGCCAGTATCAGCAAAGATGACGAGAGTCTCGACAAGGACTGGTTCTGTCTGGAAATCGGACTTGTCGTCAACAAAAAACATTTTCCGCTATTTCCCCTTTTACACCCTCTCATTCAAAAATACCCGGAAAGTTTCGAATACAAAAACCTCGATACACGCCAGGACACAGACTCACTGCTGGTCACATTGCCGGATAAAAGCAGGGTGGCATTGCCATGGAAACTAATCAGGCCGATTCTGCGGATTTTTGGTGAACTGTATTATCTGGACCAGCCGAAGCCATTTCTGCCGCTTCACCGACTTGATTCAGCACGTCTTGCGGAACTTGACCGTGACTTGCCGCTTCAATGGATTAATGGCGGACAATTACTGGAGATGGGGAAGAAACTCCTCGCTTTCAACGGCGTCAGAATCGTCACCCCGCCCGCATCATTGAACGCCACACTGCGTGATTACCAGATCGAAGGCCTTTCATGGATGCAATTTCTGAGGGAATACGGACTGGCTGGCATCCTTGCCGATGACATGGGACTGGGGAAAACATTGCAGACCCTTTCCCATATTCTTCTCGAAAAGGAAGCAGGCCGATTGACAAAACCTGCCCTGATAGTCGCACCGACAAGCCTGATGAGCAACTGGCAGAATGAGACAGCCCGTTTCACCCCTTCCCTGAAAGTCCTGTTGCTTCAGGGAAAAGACCGTTCAAGACATTTCGACCGGATCGGACAATTCGATATCGTGCTCACAACCTATGCACTGCTGCCCCGGGATGAAGAAGTACTATTGAATCATGACTTTCATCTTCTGATCTTGGACGAATCCCAGTACATCAAGAATATCCGCTCAAAGGCCACTCAGATTGCATCGGCGCTCAAGGCACGCCACAAACTGTGTCTGACAGGCACGCCGCTTGAAAATCATCTCGGCGAACTGTGGTCACAATTCCATTTTCTGTTACCCGGCCTTCTGGGAAACGAAAAAACATTCAACAGTGAATTCCGCCACGCAATCGAAAAAACGGGAGACGAGGCACGGCAAGAATTGCTGAACCGGCGCATCAAACCCTTTCTGCTCCGCCGGACAAAAGACAAGGTTGCCAAGGAATTGCCGATGAAAACGGAAATGGTCCGGTACGTCGAACTGACAAACAACCAGCGTCAGATTTATGAATCCGTTCGGGAACTGATGGACAAAAAGGTCCAAGAGGAAATCGCCAGATACGGCATCGCGCATTGCCAGATCGTCATTCTCGAGGCACTGCTCAAATTACGGCAAGTCTGTTGCGATCCACGGCTTCTCAGAGGTTCCGCCTACAAAAAAAGCCCGAATGCTTCCTCAAAACTGGTCGAACTGATGGAAATGCTTGAGGAACTCTTGCTGGAGAAACGGCACATTCTGGTTTTTTCCCAATTTACCAGCATGCTCGCTCTCATCGAAGCAGAACTGAGCGTCCGTAAAATACCTTATGCGATACTGACGGGCGATACCGCCGACCGTGCCTCTGCAATACGCAGTTTTCAGGAAGGAAAGGTTTCCGTCTTCCTGATCAGCCTGAAAGCAGGCGGCATTGGCCTGAACCTGACCGCAGCCGATACGGTCATCCATTACGATCCATGGTGGAATCCTGCCGTCGAAAATCAGGCGACAGACCGTGCATGGCGAATTGGGCAGGACAAACCGGTATTCGTCTACAAGCTGATCGCCAAAGGCACACTGGAAGAGAAAATCCAAGAATTGCAACAGCGCAAGGCCGAGCTGGCAAACGCCATGCTGTCTTTCGGACAGGCACAACATATCCAGATCACCCCGGAAGACCTCCAGTCCATTTTCCGCCCGCTGGAAGAGCAAGACACGACAGAAGAATGATTCATTGACATCCTCCACGC
>CAZRQR010000078.1:0-8264 GCA_964602435.1 uncultured Oxalobacter sp. | reverse complement strand
CCTAGGGAAAACGGTTTTGGTTGCAGTGTGGTAAGGCCTGAAAACATTTCCAAGACTCTTTATGCCAGATATTACAAGGACGGTTCCGAAATCCTTGTCTATCGTGAAAGAAAAATCCCCGGCGTCTTACACCAAGGAAATGTGCAAGGCTGATGGAATACCCTGATGACTTCAAAATAAACGTTTCAGATACAAGAGCCTACAAACAGTTTGGGAATTCAGTTGTCATACCGCTGATGAAACATGTTGCTGCATTGATGCGCCCATGGATTCTTGAACTGAAAGAACGCAAGGAAAACACAATCATTCAGGAACAGCTTCATTATGACTGATATTGTTGATCCGGCAATCCGCCACCGGATGATGTCCAGTATCCGCGGGAAAAACACGAAAATCGAGGTTCTTGTTCGCAAGGGACTTTTTGTAAGAGGTTTTTGTTACCGGATCAATGACAAAAAATTGCCAAGCAACCCGGATATTGTTTTGCCAAAATACAAGGCTGTGATTTTTACACATGGCTATTTCTAGCATGGACATGACTGCCATTTGTTCAAATGGCCTTCCACGCGTCCGGAATGGTGGTACAACAAGATTGATGGTAACCGCAAACATGATAACTTCTTGAGAATGCAGGTTGGAGACAGTGCCATGTATGGGAATATGCCATAAAAAGAAAATATCGCCTTGATACCGACAATGTTATTGACGAACTGGTACAGTAGCTCCCAAGTAACTGCAACACGCTTGAAATCAGGGGAAAAACTGAATGATCGAAACCCTGTCAGGATTGGTAACTTTGATGAAATCATACGGTACCACTTGCTTTTATTATGATCCTGCCGTCAAGATAGAAAAGGTATCTTCCAGAAACCCAGCCACCAAATGCCGAAGCCAGTTTCGTGTCATATACAATGAACTTGTACACATGTACTACCGTCATGAGTACGTTGAACTGCCCATTAAATAAGACATAACACCGTACTTGTAGTCCTCAAGGCCAATCAGATCCATGCATTGGCTATCTCATTCCAAATGAAAACAGCGCCGTCAAAAAGACGAAAATACCCGTTTTTTCCATCAAACCTGCCTTGAAAAAAAACCGCATGCCACCGCCTCGTCACGTGTGCGTGCAAACGGCGGCAGGCTTTGCCAGATACGGCGACCATAGGGTTTGGAAACGAGCCGCGTATCGCAAATCATCAGAACACCCCGGTCGCGCTCGTCGCGGATCAGCCGCCCCGCCCCCTGTTTCAGGCTCATGATCGCTTCCGGCAGCTGGAAATCCATGAAACCGTTGCCGCCTTCCTTTTCCAGCGCCCGGATACGGGCCGCCAGCACTGGATCATCCAGCGGCGCGAACGGCAATTTGTCCACGATCACCAGAGACAATGCCTTTCCGCGCACATCGACACCTTCCCAGAAACTCTGGCTGCCGACCAGCACGCCATTGCCCGATCTCCGGAAACGCTCCAGCAGATCGGTCTTGCCCGATTCACCCTGCACGAAAAGGGGAAACGGCCATTCCCGTTCCCTGAAAATCTCCCTCAAGCGTGCCGAAATCCGTTCGACCGCCCGCAAGGTGGTACACAGAATGAAAGCACCGCCGCCGGATGCCTCAATCAGAGGCAAGGCCGCCTCTACCACCGCATCGGAATACTGCGGCGACATCGGCTGTGGCATGTTCCGCGGAACGTACAGTATGGCGTTTTCGCCATAATCGAAAGGACTGGGCCAAGTTCTCGATTCGGCTTCCGTCAGTCCCATCCGGGACGCAAAATAGCTGAAATCCTGCCTGATGGCGAGTGTGGCCGATGTGAAAATCCAGGCGCGCGGCGTGCCTTCCCGCTGTTTGTTGAACACGTCGGCAATGGACAGGGGCGTCAGATGTAGTTGCAGCGACAGGCCGAACGTTTCCACCCAGAGCACGTCTTCGGTTTTTTCCTCGCCTCTGGCCAGCGCCAGCCACTTGCGCACGAAAGCACCGGTCTGTTCCGAACGCACCCGGCAGACCTCCAGCAGCTCGGAACGTTGTGCCTGTCTCGTCAGCGCCCCGTTCAGTTCTTCCAGCGCCGCCATGAACGTTTCCAGCGCCGCGATAAAGACGTCATGTTTCGCGATCTGGTGAACCGCCATCCGGTTCATGCCGTCCGGCAGCGTCAGCCGCAAATCTTTCGCCGCCTTGTCCAGCCTGCCGACCAGCGCCAACCAGTCGGCCCCGTCACGCGCCTGCGACAGACCCTCCACCTGCGTATCACGGCACAATTCATGAATCTGGCCGGTCGAGACGAACTGCCCGAAAAACGCCGTCGCCGTATCGGGCAACTGGTGCGCCTCGTCGAAAATCACCGTATTGGCCGTCGGCAGCAGTTCCGCCACCCCTGTATCCTTTAGAACGACATCCGCAAAAAACAGATGATGGTTGACGACCACCACATCGGCCTGCTGCGCCGCACGTCTCGCCTTCATCACGAAACAGTCCTGATAATGCGGGCATTCCGTCCCCGGACAATTCTCTTTCGTCGAAGTCACCAGATTCCAGACCTGCGCCGTTTCCGGTACCGTCGGCAAATCGGACTTGTCGCCCGTATCCGTCGCATTGGCGAATCTGACGATCTCGCGCAGGTAATAGGTATCCACTTTCGTTTCCAAGCGACCGTACTCCGCCGTTTTCGCCAAATGGAAATGGCAGACATAATTGGAACGGCCCTTCAGAAGCGCCACGGTAACGGGAGAAGCCAGCGCCTTGCGGACCGTCGGGATATCGCGGAAAAAAAGCTGGTCCTGCAAATTGCGTGTTCCAGTCGAAATAATGACCTTGCCGCCCCACATCAGCGCTGGCACCAGATAGGCGAACGTCTTGCCGGTTCCCGTTCCCGCCTCGGCGACGAACGTTTCGCACCGGACGATCGCCCGGGCAATGGCCTGCGCCATTTCCAGCTGTATCGGCCGGTTGCTGTATCCCTCCACCACCGCTGAAAACGGCCCGTCCGCATCCATCAGGCGTGCCAAATCCTCCTCATACGCCTTGAGGTTTTCCGACCAGACAAGTTGGGAACCCAATTCAGAATCCAAAGAAACACTCCTGAAAAGCGACACATCCCTTCCGAGCCGCCGCACTCCGGTTGCCGGCATCTCCCCGACACAAAGACATACCGGGCACGCAAACGACAGCTACCGGACAAACTGGCGTTATTTTACCCCATTCATCCCGATACATCAGGATTGTCCGGCGTTTCTGCATCCACTCCTGCCCGGTTCCTGACGATCACCCGATTTCCGTATCGAGGAAAAACATTGGCCTTCCTTTCACCGCACCCCCCAAAAACCATGAACAGAATGCCTGCCCATTACCGACAGTCCGCCGATGGCAGCGATCGCCATGCCGTCCGGAAACCGGAAAAATCCAGAATATTGCAATGAAACCGGCAGACGATACGCCGTTTGAAGTCTTTCGGAATCCGCCTTGGTTCACGGCATTCACACCGTCCCGGAAAATTCTCCCCCGATCAGGATTTTCCGGATACCTCCAGCAGACTCATCCTCCGCAAACGACAAACCGTTTGTCCAGGTCATATCCATCGCGCTTGCCGGCACGGCATAGTCAGGCGACACCTCACCTGCCGTTTTTGCTGTACTTTTTCAAAACCACACCGCCAGCGATTTGACGGTCATCACCGTCGTGATGATCATACCGAGCACCCAGACGGATAGCGGAATCCAGAAAGATCCCATGAACTGTCCGGTATAGCCGGTCTGTTTTTCCTTGTAGCGGTAATAAAGGTAAAAACCGATTCCGGCGATCAGATACCAGAACATGGAAGAATTGTTGGACTGGAGAATGCGGATGATGACTGCGGTCCGTTCATCGGCGGCTGGCTGCTGTTGCAGGTAAAACTGGTAAAGCTGGGCGGCCAGAAGCAGAACGGCATTCACGACGACAACCCACCTGAATTGCAACCGGTGAAGATAGGGGATCAGAAACTTCATGTTTTTCAATGGTTGTATGAACTTGTGCCATTATAGACGGTTGTCGTGAAGAAACGGCCGGATCGGAGCGTCCGTCCATCCGATCGGGATGAAAAAGAGACAGATCGGGAAAATCATGCACTTGCCGGATCATTTCATCGACAACCGACCGCATGCCGTCATCCTGCCACCGGGTTTCGGCGACTATCCGATTCGGGCCTGCCTTCAGCGGAAAACACCTCGATCCCGGCTGACAAAACGTATCCGGCCTGCATGGTACTGCACGGACCAGTTGCGACACATCAGGCAATCCGTGTCAACCCTGTCGCCTGACAGGTGGTGTCATGCTGCAATTCGCAGCCAGTCCCTGCCGGACCAGATAACCGCTACCCCACTCGTACATGGCCTCGAGCACCGGACGGATACTTTTTCCGAAATCCGTCAGCGAATACTCCACTTTCGGCGGAACGACCGGAAAAACCTTCCGCGAAACCAGGCCATCCACTTCTAGTTCCCGCAGCTGCTGCGTCAGCATCTTTGGCGTGGCGCAAGACACTTCCCTCTGGAGCTGTGAGAATCGAAGCGTGCCGCCCGCCAGCTTCCAGAGGATGAGCGACTTGTATTTGCCTCCGATAAGCCCGATAGTCGCCTCCACCGGGCAATGGGTTTCTTCCTGCCGGCAACAGGAACCGTTTCCGTTTTCCTTGTTCATAATGGCCTCCGAAGGGATATGGTGGAAAAATGACAGTATCTTTTCAGGTACTATATACTAGAAAAGTACGTTCTTGCCAAAAAAACAGCCTCGGATACAATGACATGACACCGGCCTGCTAGGCACGAAACCTGCTGTCACAAAGAGACGCCTATGGAAAAAGAACGCTTCGATATCACCGGCATGACCTGTTCGGCCTGTTCCAGCCGGGTGGACAGGGCCGTGGCTGCGCTGGACGGCGTGAATGAAGTCAGTGTCAATCTGCTGAAAAACAGCATGAACGTTTCGTTCGACCCGGCCATCACCAGTGAAAAGGCGATTATCGCCGCCGTCGAAAAAGCCGGTTACGGCGCCAAGGCACATCATGGGAATCGAGCATTCCCCTCCGGTGAACAGACGGCCACCGATGCGGTCGACCGTGAAAAAAAGGCGATGGCTGTCCGGCTAGCGGTTTCCATCCTGTTCACCGCACCGCTTTTTTATATCAGTATGGGCCACATGACGGGATTTCCCTTGCCCGGTTTCTTTCTGGGCCCGGAAAACGCGCTGGTTTTCGCCTTTACGCAATTTCTGCTGGCGCTCCCCGTCATCGCTGTCAACGCCGCATATTTCACCAAGGGATTCAGAACCCTGTTTTCCGGCGCGCCGAATATGGATTCGCTGATCGCCATCGGCTCGGGTGCCGCCATCGTCTCCGGAACCATCGCCATTTACCGGATCGGCGCCGCACTGGGGCATAGCGATATGGCGACCGCACATCATGCCGCCATGAACCTGTATTTCGAATCGGCCGTCATGATCCTGACCCTGATCACACTGGGCCGCTATTTCGAGGCACATGCCAAAGGCAAGACATCCGAAGCCATTTCCCGCCTGATGGCGCTGGCGCCGAAAACTGCCACGAGGCTGCGGGACGGAATCGAAATGACAATCCCCGTCGAAGAAGTCGCCACAGGCGACATTCTGGTCGTCAAGGCCGGCGAGTCCGTGCCCGTTGACGGTGTCATGACAGAAGGATACGGCTATCTGGACGAATCCACCCTGACCGGTGAATCCGTGCCTGCCGAAAAAACGGCGGGCGATACCGTCTCGGGCGCGACGGTCAACCGTTCGGGCCATTTCCTCATGCGGGCGACCCGGGTCGGCGATGACACCACCCTTGCACGGATCGTGAAACTGGTGGATGAAGCCACCTCATCCAAAGCCCCGATCGCCCGTCTGGCCGACAGGGTCAGCGGCGTTTTCGTGCTAGCCGTCATCGCAATCGCCATCGCGACGACTGCCGTCTGGCTCCTGCTCGGCTATGGCACCGATTTCGCGCTGTCCATCGGTATCTCCGTACTGGTCATCTCGTGCCCCTGTGCACTGGGGCTGGCCACCCCGACCGCAATCATGGTCGGCACCGGCCGCGGTGCGGCCAGCGGCATTCTTTTCAAATCGGCCGAAGCCATCGAAAACATACAGGCCGTCGATACCGTCGTGCTCGACAAGACCGGCACCATCACCGAAGGCAAACCCGTCGTGACCGATATCATCGTCATCGATGCGCAAAACGATACGGAATTGCTGGGTATCGCCGCCTCGCTGGAAAAACTGTCCGAACACCCACTAGGCAACGCCATCGTCGAGGAGGCGGACCGGCGCATGCTGGCATTGTCCGGCGTGACCGGCTTCACCCAGACGCCCGGCGAAGGCATCAGCGGCATCATCGACGGCAAAACCTGCCGTGCCGGAAACCATCGCCTGCTGGATGCCTCACAAATCGGAACCGGTGACGATATCCTGCATATGGCCCGGTCGCTGGCGGACGACGGAAAAACCGTCCTCTATTTCACCCGCGAGAATACCCTGCTCGGCATGATTGCCGTTGCCGACCGTATCAAGCCGACCAGCCGGCAGGCCGTCGCCGGACTCAAAGCGATGGGACTGGACGTCATCATGATAACCGGCGACAATGCGCGAACGGCCGCCGCCGTACAGCGGCAGACCGATATCGGCAGAGTGCTAGCCGAAGTATTGCCGCAGGACAAAGAAAGGGAAATCCGTTCGCTCGAGGAAAGCGGGAAAAAAACCGTCATGGTCGGCGACGGCATCAACGATGCACCGGCGTTGGCCCGTGCCCGTGTCGGCATGGCGATCGGCGCGGGCACCGACATCGCCATCGAATCGGCCGATGTCATCCTGATGAAAAGCGATCTGACCGATGCCGTCACCGCCATCCGGCTGGGGAGGGCCGTCATGAGGACGATCCGCCAGAACCTATTCTGGGCCTTCATTTACAATATCATCGGCATCCCGGTCGCAGCCGGTGTACTTTATGGCTTCGACGGCCTGACACTGAACCCAATGATCGCTGCCGCCGCCATGAGTTTCAGTTCGGTATCCGTCATCGCCAACGCACTGCGCCTGCGTTTTTTCCGACCGCAACCGGCATCCCCCGTTCCGGTCTCCGGCCAAGCCGAAACAACCCCGGCCGGCCATCCGGCCGCAGCAGGCATCCCATTGACCCACACCATTGAAAGGAAAACCGCCATGACAAAAACCCTTCAGATCCAAGGCATGAACTGCAGCCACTGCTCGTCTGCCGTGGAAAAGGCTCTCAAAGCCGTCCCCGGCGTGACGGCCGTCACCGTCAATCTGGCCGGCAAATCCGCCACGCTCGAGGCCGGCGCCAGTGTAACGGACGAAGCCCTGACCGCTGCTGTGATCGACGCCGGTTTCCAAGTCACCGGTATCCGATAGACCTGCCGGCAGACTGTCTGGCACCTGCCATTCCGTCTACCCGTCTTTCCCGACAAACCGCCATCGCCATTCCGGTCGGTGGAACTATCATGTCGGCATGACAATTTCCACGAAATCCCGCCTTTTTTCCTGTCGGCAGAACATCCCCTCCGCCCCTCTCCATACACCGGCCATCCGGCCAATGAAGGCCGGCCGCCCTCTTTTTCCACCCAATAATTCAACATTAAAAAATTTCTTATTCTAATATTTTTTCTTCATAAATAGTCATCAACATCACCACACAAAATGGTCGCGCACCATTTCCGTGCTGAAAACGCTTCATGAAAGTACATAAAAAATACCTCGTTTTTTTGTTTAAAAACAACGAATTATCTAAAAATAAACTTTATGCGAAATGAGTATGTCATGCATAATTCATGCCAACGCAAAATATGTATCACATCAACAACAAACCACTCCAAAAACTGAAAATTCCGCTTCAACTCGCTTGTCAACCCCCAGTTTCCTGTTCCTAATAAAAACAAATGCCAATGCCGGAGATATGGCGCCATCCCGGGATGCTCTGACATGGTGCATTTGAAACAGCAGTTTTGTTTATTACCAATGAGGACAATCATGAAAAAAACGCTTATTGCACTGGCAGTACTGGGTGCCTGCACGGGTACCGCATATGCGCAGACCAACGTCACCATTTACGGGATCGTCGATACCAGCATCATCAAGGAAACCGGTTCCGATGCCCGTATGGGCGGCAACGAAAACAGCCGCATCGGCTTCAAGGGCACCGAGGATCTCGGTTCCGGCATGAAAGCCACATTCCAGCTCGAAAGACGTTTCGATTTGA
>CAZRQR010000077.1:0-8515 GCA_964602435.1 uncultured Oxalobacter sp. | reverse complement strand
TCTTGTCCCATTCACTGACCGGATTCTGATGTTCCATAAGATTTTCCTCCGTTTGTTTGCTGGATGACCTGTGCATTGACTGTTGCTATGATGCCGATTACGATCAGCAACCCGATCAACATGTGTCTGGTTCGTTTTTTCATCATGCTATTGCCTCGATGTATTGATGGATACGGGATGGATATTGCTGACGATTCCGGTCAGGTACCAGTATAAAATCCGCAAAAATATATACGGAAGATATATTCCTTTCGCATTCTTGCCTGATTTTCCCGGGGATCATCGATCAGGGACGGACATGACCGGACAAATGGAAAACTTCACGGATTTGAACCGGGCTGTACCGGTTTGTCTGCCTGTCCATCCATGGTGATTTTTCCTGAAAAAAGTTTCTGTTGCCTGAGCGATTCCGCCACGTCCCGGTAGTGGTACTGCATCATGTAAAATTTTGCTACGCGTTCCGTCCAGTTGCCGGTGCGTTCACCCCGTTCTTGCAGATATGTTGCATAGGTTCTGTCGTATTCGTCCAGACAGTTATCCAGACCGGAAGTCCGGTATCGTTCCTCGAAATACACGGCCTGTCGCGGCAAACGCGGTTTCTGTCCGGGATCGTGGGCGGGATAACCGACGCACAATCCCAGCAGAGGCATGACGAATGGAGGCAGATTCAATTCCTGAATGACTTGGCGGGAATTCTTGCGGACGTCTCCGATAACAACGGTTCCCAGTCCCATTCCCTCGGCGGCTGCAACGGCTGTTGCAATGGCGATGCCGACCTCATGCGCGCCGACAATCAGTGTATCGATGTCTTCTTCCAGAATATTTTTCCATACACCGGTTTTTTTCCGGCAGGCATGCTGGATGCGGTAATAATCCGCGCAGAAAACCAGAAAGACTGGCGCTTCGGCAACCCATGGCTGGTTGCTGCAAAGTGCCGAGAATGTTTTTCGACGTTCGGGATTTTTTACGGCAACCATCGAAACCAATTGGAAATTGACCCAGTTCGGTGCGGCCTGAATGGCACTGACGATCTGTTCCAGCATGTTTTCTTCGACAGGTTTGTCCGAATAGGAACGGATCGAGCGGTGGGCAAGCAGTGAGTGGATGATTTCATTCATACGTTTTTCCTCTTTGCACGTGGTTGTCCGGTTGTTTACTGGCAGCATTCCTGTTTATGGGAAAAGGATCGGGTATCGTACCGTTTTCTGGCGACAAACAACCGGATAAAGATAAACAGAATGGCCGGCAGAAGCATCAGGATGGAACCGACCAGCGTATATCGCGTACCCCATACGCTGATGAAGAAACCGCACAGTGCCGATCCGGCTGTTATGCCCAAATTCTGGGCCGTCAGGTAAAGGCCGTTGGCGAACATCGGCGCTTCTGTTGCGGAGTCGCTGATCAGGTACTGGTTGGCATTGGCCACGATACCTGCAAGAATGCCGAACAGCAGGATGAGCGCTGCAGTGGCCAGACTCCAGTTCCCAGTGACGGACATCAGCAGGAATAGGGCGGACAATATGAAAGGAACTGCGACGACCGTTCTGTCCGGATGGGTGCTCAGTGTTTTTCCGGCGACGAGATTGCCTGCGATGTTGGCCAATCCGAAAACCAGCAGCATCAGGCTGATCGTGCGGGCGCCCATGCCGGTCACGACATTCAGGTAATCGGCCATATAGCTGAAGAAACCGAAAACCGAGCCGTTCAGAAGGATGGAAATGATAATGGCGATCCAGAGTCCGGGTTTTCCAAGGACTCTGAGCTGGGTACCATAACCCTGTTTTTCACGGACTGGCATGGCGGGCATCCAGATAACAGTCGCTGCAAGTACGGCCATATTGACAGCGGCGAAAAACGTCATGGCGAAAGCGAAGGATGACTCGGTGGCGATCAGGCTGGTCACGGGGACTCCCAGCACCAGACCGGCGGAAACACCGATGAAAACACGCGCAACGGCTTTGGGCGCTTCCGTTTTTTCGACCGATTCAGCCGCTACGGTGAATGCTAGGGAAACATAAACGGGATGGAATGCGGCAGGTATCAGCCGCGCAGCCAGAATGATATTGAAATCGGTGGCGAAAATGGAAATGATGTTGCTGACGACGAAAACCGCCAGTGACAGGAGCATGACTTTTTTCCGGTCAAATCCGGAAAACAGCAGGGGCAGAACAGGGGCGGACAGTGCAATAATCAGTGCAAAGCCGCTGACCAGCAGCGCTGCCCGCGTGATCGAAACCCCGAACATGGTTGCGACAAGCGGCAATATGCCGATAACGCCCATTTCGGTATTCAGAATGCCGAATACGCCGACAGCCAGTATCAGTATGAGCAACCCGTTATTTTTCTTCATGATTTCTCCCGTGTGGAAAGATTCAGGCATCAGATGGAGGGGGGTACCATTCATCCGGTTTTACGGCAGCGTTCTCGGTGCCGGCTATGTTCCTGTTTCAGGTTCCGGCATGATCCCTGCGTCAGTGTCGTTCATGGCCGGCGGATATTTCCGGGCCCGCAATAATAAACCACCGGTGTTTTCTGTCTGTTCATGTTTTGCCTTTCAAATGCTTTTTCACTGAAGCGTGCCGTCATGTTAAAAGAGGTTGATTGGTTCGATAAAGCAGCATAAACTGCATGATCTTATGAAAAAAATTCATTAATCGGCATGAAAAACCTGAATGATTTGCAGACCTTTATGGTGGTGGCGAAAGAGAGGAGTTTTACGAAGGCTGCGCTAAGACTCGGTGTTTCTCCTTCCGCCCTGAGCCATGCCATGAGAGGGCTTGAGGAAAGACTAGGATTGAGGCTGTTGTCCAGAACGACCCGCGATGTTTCCACGACCGAAGCCGGCGAGAGGCTGGTCCGGTCCGTCGGTCCGCTGATCAGGCAGATCGGTGACGAACTGGACAGCCTCTCCGAGTTGCGGAACAGGCCGGCCGGCTCGATCCGCATCACCTGTTCGGATGATGCCGTCGAAATGGTGTTGCGTCCGAAGCTGGCCGCTTTTCTGGCCGGGTTTCCGGATATCAGCGTTGAAATCATCATTGATTACGGGTTCGTCAACATCGTCAGAGAGCGTTTCGATGCGGGCATACGTCTGGGAGAGTCAATCGACAGGGATATGATCTCGGTCCGTCTCGGACCGGACTGGCGGCTGGCCGTCGTGGGAACGCCGGCCTATTTCGACCGGCATGGCATCCCGTCTGTGCCGCATGATCTGACCGGACATGTGTGCATCAATATCCGGCATTCGGTCAATGGGGGGGTTTACGTCTGGGAATTCGAAAAAGACGGCCATGCTGTAAATGTCCGCGTCGGCGGGCAGCTGACTTCGAACAGCATGATTCATGTCTTGAACGGTGCGCTGGATGGCATAGGTCTGGCCTATGCACCTGATTTCATGGTCGCGCCCTATCTGGCAGACGGCACCCTGAAAGAAGTGCTGGCAGACTGGAGTCCTTATTTCAGCGGTTTTCACCTTTATTATCCCAACCGGAGACAGACTTCACCCGCGTTTGCTGCTTTTGTCGAAGCCATACGCTACAGGGAGTGAATGGCCGTCCGGCAACGGGTTTCATGAAGGGCGGAACCGGTCATGTTTCCGACAGGCGCCTTTTTCGCTGCAAGAGTGGCGGATACCGTACCTGCACAGCCTGCATGCATTGCCCGGAAAGGCGCCGGTAACCCTTCGCGCAAACGGACGGTGCATGGTGTAGGCCGACAGCTTTTTTCCGTGTCACTCGTCTGCGGCCGGTTTCAGGGCGGTCGTATGCTTGATTTCGTTCAGGACGAAGGAGCTCTGCATTTTTGCGATACCCCGGATTTTGGTGAGTTTTTCCAGCACGAACCGGTCGAACGCCTGAAGGTCTTCCACTTTCAGAAAAAAGTCGCGGCTGCCGGTTATCGCGAATCTGCTTTTCCTGTCGCTCATCGCTTCCATGCTGTGTTTCATCCTGTGGAACATGGCCGTGAAAGAACTGGGATCATGAAACAGAAGAAAATGCACTTGTTCTGCTTTCTGTGCCGATGAGGACGATTTCTGCAATTAATAATATTGCTTATAGTACTACAAGACAGTGGAACGGCGGGGATGAATTTATTGGGTGTAATCAATATTTTAAGGAAATTCTCGGTGAACATAATCCTATAATTTATCCGGCTCATCCTGTTTCTGGCAAGCAACAATCTGTCAGACAGCAGTCCGTTTCTGCCGGGCCGGTCAGTTTTTCCGGTGGCGTGTCGATATCCAGCACAAGAGCGAACCGCCGCAGACCATCAGCGCACCCAGCCAGAACGGGGAAGAAAGCGGGGTCGCCAGCAGGAAGGACGCCATCAGGGAAGAAAGCACGGGGGTGAAATAGGATGCGGTCGCCAAAACGGTCACGTGGCCCTTGAGCATTCCCGTATTCCAAGCCGCCGCCCCGAAACCGAGCGCGGCGGAAGCGCCCAGCAGGCAAAGTACCGGGTGCAGGCCGAAATGCATCGGCGGCTGTTCCGTCAGGAAATACAGTGCCCACAGGGACAGGGCGGTCAGCAGGAAAAAGAAGGTGATGCCATTCTGCCCGGCCGCCATCCGGCTGGTGACGGTGCAGTAGGTCGCCCAGATGAAAGCGCCGGCCAGCGCCATGCCGTAACAGAGCGGGTTGGCTTTTATATTGGCGAGAATGCCGGCGATATCCATTCCGGTATCGCCGCCCAGTACCTTGCAGACGCCGGCGAGAGCTAGTGCCAGCCCGGGAATGAGTAGCAGGCTGGCTTTCTGGCGGTTGAAAAGCACGGCGAACAGAACCGTCAGGCTGGGCCAGAGATAATTCATCATGCTGACCTCGATGGCCTGCCGACTGTTTTGCGCGAAGCCGAGCGAAAGCGACAGCAGCATTTCATAAACGGCGAAAAGGATGCTGCCGATGGCGAGATACGGACGCGGAAAGACACCCAGCCGCGGAAAACCGATCGTTACCAGCAACATGGCAAAGCCGCCGGTATAGATCATCGCGGCGCCGCCGACCGGGCCGAGCGCGTCAGTGATGCCGCGAACTAGGCCGACCATCGTGCTCCAGAGTAAGATGGCGCAAAGACCTGTCAGCGTCGCGTTCCGTTTCGTCATGTCAATCATGATGTTTTCCCGTTGCGGGGGTGTGGCCGGTTCGGGCATGTCGTCCTTCCGGCCGGTTCCGTTATTGTAACGCGTTGTGAGGGTGGAAAACCACTGTCCGGCAGGAAGGGCAGGTTATGCCGTGATGTCTTCATGAAATAGCCCTTCTTCGGTGAAGGAGGGCATGACTGGAGGATTGTTCAGGACGCGACAGGTCACCCGGAACACAGGGCACCCGTGAAAAAAACTTCGGTCAGTTCGTGCCGGAAGAATCCGCCTTTCCGTTGCAGGCCGCGTTTTCCTGTTTGCCGCCGGTTTCCGGTGGCCGGTAAAATGCCGCCATGCCGTTCGGGCGACGGATGCGATCATTTTTTCGGCCGGTGCCTTCGGTTCCTTGCTTTTGAACACGAAAACGCTGATGAAGACCGTTTTTCCGGTATGGTATTTTTCGCGCAGCGGACTCCACGTCAGGGGCCTCAATTCGGAACGGGAGACGGCGATCCGGTCTTTCAGCGACAATTGCCCTTCATCCACTTTTTCTAGAATGGCCAGCGCGATGGGAAACTTGTAAACGCTTTGCATCGGAAAGTCGTCATATGGGGAAATGGCGGCTCGTTCGGATCGGTCCGCGTTTTCGATCACCACTCCGACGCTGGCGCGATGGCCGGCGACGACGGCGATGATTTTTTCCTGAAGGGATTGCGCCGTACAGCCGGAAAGAAAGGCAGGCACCAGCCACAGGTACAGGGTGACGATGGCGAAATGTCTTTTCATCGAACGGACGGAAAATGACGGGGTTCTGTCAGATGGCATGTCGGAAAAAAGATGAAACACATATCTATCATACGGAATATACCTGTATTCACCGGAAAAATGCAGCGGATGTGCCGCCGTGTCGAATGAAAAGCAGACGGATACCCGTTTCGTGGAAGTGTCCGATCGTCATGACTAGCACATTTCCATGCGGGAAGGCGGATTTTCCTGTCCGGCATCGGCATGGGGGACAGGCGAAACTAGAGGGAAGGGAAAGCCCGGCGGAAGCTGCCACAGGAAAAAGGTGTTTCGGGCAGGACGGACGGGAAAGGGAAAATGGGGAAGAGCCGTTTTGCCATGCCGGTCTTTTCCGGTTTGCCGCATGAGGCCATGATGCAAAATGGGACGGATATATCTTCCCGGTACCGGTGGAAAAAAGCCTGAACAGGTTTGCTCAGGCTGTCTGTGTCAGGGGAAAAAGGGCGGCAGATTCGCCACGCCGCCGTTTTTGCCGGCCAGACGGCATGAATGTCATGAAGCCGTTCCCCAAGTCATGTCCCGCAGGGCGAGGTTGGCCCTGTGTTCCGAATCGCATCTTTCCGAACAGAACCGGAAAGACTGCCAGGTGTTTTCGATGGTCAGAGTGGCATGGTCATGTTCCATCCATTTTCCGCAGTTGTCGCAAACAGAACCGTTTGTTGTAGTGTTTTTTTCCATTTGTTCTCCTGTGTTGAAATGAAAAAGTCCCGGTGAGGGGACTTTTTTCCGACTTAGACCGGCTGTATGTTTTTGGCATGGGGGCCTTTTCGTCCCGCGCCTGTCTCGAACCGCACTTTCTGGCCTTCGGCGAGCGATTTGAAGCCGCTGCCTTCAATGTCTGAAAAGTGGGCGAAAAGATCGGCGCCATGTGTGTCGGGGAGTGATGAAACTGAACCCCCTAGCGTCGCTGAACTATTTGACAGTACTTGTCTGTATTCCCTGAAAAAAGGTTGAAAAGAGGGCAGATGCCCGGAGACAAGATAATCAAGGAAAACTGAACAGTACAATACTGCCGTGAAACAGTACGACGAAACTAATTGAATCCGTAACTTGAAAATATTGAGTACTCATAATAACACGAAAAACGTGAATCGGGCTGTTGTTTGTCAATTATTTCGGAAATGGTTTGCAGGTAAGGCAAAAACGACGGAAACAGACGGAAAAAAGTGACGGAAAACGGCCGGAGCTGTCCGTCGTTCCGTGAAACGGGCGTAATCCATACCGTATGCGGCGGAGGGCCGCCGACAGCGGAAAGGCATGCCGGTCATGCAGGACGGACAGGCGGAGAAATCAGTCTTCCAGACGGAACAGTTCCCGGACACCGTGCTGTGCCGCCGCAAGCGGATTGCGGGGCATGGCCGAGTAGTATTCCCAGGCCGCCTGCGACAGTGAAGCGATCGTTCTTTCGGTTTCCATGATTGAATCCCGGGCGTGGGTGATGAACACACTGATGAAGACAAGCCGGCCGTCGGGCAGCATGATGATACCGATGTCATTAACCGTCGTTCCTTTCGTCGGGGATGTGTCGCTGGTACCCGTCTTGTGGATCAGTGCCGTGCCGGCAGGCAATGGTTCGCGCAGGCGGCCCGGCCATGTCATCGCGTCGCGCATCAGCGTCCAGAGCAGTTTCTGACTGGCCGGTTTCAGCAGTTTCTTTTCTTCGAACAGGCGCAAAAGCCGGTTGGCGGCCGCCGGGGTTGCCGTATTCGAGAACTGTGCGTCCCACGAGCGGTGCATCTGCGCTTCCGTCGCGCGGATTTCGAATCCAGCGATGCCCAGTCCTTTCACATAGCGGTCAACCGTTTCAGGGCCGCCCAGCAGGCGGAAAAGGATGTCGCAGCCGTTATTGTCCGAACGGGAAACGGTTTCGGTCAGGATTTCTTCTATCGTGACCCGGGTGGGGCCATTGGCGTATTTTTCGCGCAGAGGGCTGTGCGTGTCGGGCAGCAGGTCGTCGCCGGTCAGCAGGACCGTATCGTCGAGGTGCAGCTTGCCCCGGTCCACTGCATCCAACACCGCCAGAGCTAGGGGAAACTTGACGACGCTTTGCATCGGGAACGGCTTGTCCGCATTGAGTGCCGCCTTCTGTCCGGAACCGGGGGATTCGATGGCTACGCCGATATCGGCCAGCTGGTTCCCGGCAATGATGTTCACCCGTTCCTGCAATGTGGGGGCAGCCTGCGGAAGGGAGAAAGGCAGCAGAAGAATGAAGAGGCCGACAAGGCGGGCGGAAAGATTTTTCATGCGGCAGATTCTGGAATCGGAATAAATGAACAGAAAACGGACGGCGGTCTGTCCGTAAAGATACGGTGGGCCAGTCCGCGGGCTATGAGTCGGACATTTTAAACGATCCTGATGGCATGGGAAACGGAAATCATTATCCTTTCGCAAGAATCACCGGATAGAAGATGCACGGTACGTCAAAAGCGGGTCATTTGAGGGACGATTTTCATCCGGGGAATATATTTATTTTTCGTGCTGTTCGGTGTTGTTTTTCGGGCAGGCACGGATGACGGGAATCCGCTTGCTGTCCGGTGCCGGTTCTCCTGCACGGTATTCCGGACGGAAAGACCATAAAAATGCCATGAAAGTCCGGAAACGGTCTGTGTCGGGTGTTTGACATCCTCCCCCGCC
>CAZRQR010000076.1:0-8575 GCA_964602435.1 uncultured Oxalobacter sp. | reverse complement strand
CCGTGTCTTATATCACTACCCTAAAGAACGGGGTTTTACGGCACGGCTGATAAAAGGCCGATCCTGTTCGGAAAGTTCCTTAACGAAAATGACAGGGTTGTTCTCCATACTCTCCTTTTCAGGTTGGACAACCTTGAAAACTGTCAGGACATTCACAATCAAGACGTCATGTCTTTTTTGCCCACCTCAATTTTCTTGATATGTCCGAAACGCATGGCATTGACGGCATCCGCAGCCGCATCAACACGTGCATTATGCAATACCCGGGGAATTTCCTCGGAAGCATCGTCCATGGACTGGATAATGGCCGCTGCATCGATACTTTTGGCCGCATTCAAGATCATCATCCAGTAATCCCGTTGCGGGAAAGGGACATCCTCAAAACTGACCGTATCCGATTTGCGTCCCCTCAAATCGCATTCGGTGGCGTTGATGACATCGACAAACCGTTCGGGACGACGAAAAGCATCACACCGTTCAAGCACCATAACAGCCGTTTTGGAACGCAATTCAGAACTCCGCCGGATATTGCCGTGCTCTCTGGCCGTCATGACCGCAATATCGCGATACATGTTCGACACATGCAGTCGACGGCAGACATTGTCCACCAAAAGTGCGCCCCGTTCTTCGTGAGCACGATGATGAGGCCACTGATTCGGAGGCGTCGTCCCTTTTCCAAGATCATGCAAAAGTACGGCAAAACGAACCGTCAGGGGATAATTTTTTCTGGCGGAATAATCCAAAGCCAGCATGGTATGAAGCCCTGCATATATTTCCGGATGATATTTTTCAGGCTGCGGGACATTCCATAACGCCTCGATCTCAGGAAAAATACGAGCCAGAGCACCGCACTCATGCAAGACACAGATCATGCGTGAAGGTTTTTCTTCCATCAACCCCTGGGACAATTCCTTCCAGATTCTTTCCGGAACAAGCGCATCCACTTCACCGGAAGACACCATATTTTTCATCAGCTCCATGGTTTCGGGCGCTACCGAAAAATCGGTATATCTTGCAGCAAAACGTGCCAGTCTGAGAATTCTTACCGGATCCTCACTGAACGCTTCCGAAACATGACGGAGAACTTTGCCTTCAATATCTTTTTTGCCTCCAAAAGGATCGATCAGTTCACCTTCCTCTGACATGGCCATTGCATTGATCGTCAAATCCCGGCGAAGCAGATCCTCTTCAAGGGTCACGTCAGGAGATGCATGGAACACAAATCCCTTGTAACCCGGCGCCACTTTCTTTTCCGTTCTTGCCAGCGCATATTCCTGCTTGGTTTCCGGATGCAGAAAAACCGGAAAATCTTTCCCGACAGGCTTGAATCCCAGCGACAACATTTCCTCGACAGTAGAACCGACAACAACATAATCCATGTCATGAACCGGCTGTTTCATGACAACATCCCGTACAGCGCCACCAACGGTATATATTTTCATAAGTTCTGCTCGATATAATGATCACGATAAATTCGCGGCAGATATATTCTTTCATGCCACCATGCCCGGACATCCGTTCTTCTTTCCATCTGTCCGATTATAAATGGTTTTCGGATTTTTCAGGGCGTGACAAATCCCAGCCGTTTTTTCAGCGATTGTGGTTTTTCTTCAAACAGTGCAGCATAATAAGTCGCATTGGACATCACATTCTTGACATAGTCACGTGTTTCCGTAAAAGGAATCGTTTCCGCGAATATCGCGCCGTCGACTGTTCTTGACAACGTCGCCCTCCAGTTTTTCGGTCTTCTGGGACCTGCATTGTAGGCAGCCGTCGCCAATACCTGCGAACCGTCCAGATCATTCAATACCATATTCAGATAATTGGTCCCCAGCAACACATTGGTTTCAAGACTGTTGATCTTTCCCGGGCGATATTCACTCAATCCGATTTTCCTGGCTACATATTTTGCCGTGGCCGGCATGATCTGCATCAGACCGGATGCGCCCACAGAAGATTGCGCATTCATGACAAAACGGGACTCCTGCCGGACAAGTCCATAAGTCCATGCCATATCCAGCCCCAACTGTTCCGTCGCGTCCCTGACAGTTTCCCGGAAAGGAGCGGGAAAACGCTGGGTGAAATCCACTTCAGTGCGGGTTCTGTCTGATGTATTGACCATCCTGTCCAGCAGGTTTATTTTCCTGGCATATTCGGCAGCGACCAGCAATTGATGTTCATCCATTTTGCGTAATTGCCAGTTCCATTCCCGGATACCTTCGAAACGCCAGTTCATTCCGAAAAATTTCCGTGCCAGCCGGAAACCCGGATTGCTGGCCATGGCCGCTATTTCCGATTCCGGAAAAGATTTTTTGTCCTTGCGGATACTGACATATCCACCCAGTTCTTCCAGAGCCAGTTGCCCATAAAAGTGGTATTGGCCGGCAATGGATGAAAACAGCCTGTTTGCCTGTTCCTTTTTCCCCAGTGCAACAAGTGCACGCCCTTTCCAGTAAATCCACGAGGATTCCTTTTGCAGTGAAACCGGCATCTGGTCAATCCATTCATGAACCAGATGCCAGTTCTGGCTGCGCAATGCCGTCCTGACTTTCCATTCATGAGCATAGGAGGAAATATCGGACACGGATACAGACGCCTTTTTCCAGTACTCCAGTGCTTCCGGAGACAGGGCTATGGATGCCGGAAGAGCGATCAGCGCCCAGCCGATCGCCTGTTCTTTCCTGTCAAGAGAAGGCAACGCCTCGTCAAGATACTGTGCTGCCAGCATGTGGTCTTTTCTGGCCAGCCTGCCCAATGCAAGCAAATAGAGTTCATGAGCGTTCCTGTCTGTTCCGACTCCCTTGGCCAGAACGGAAACCGGCAATTCCACTGCTTTCGAGATATCTGTTTCCTGCACCCCTGACAAGGCAGCGAGGCGGACTGTCAAAGCAGTCAGATTATTTTCGGAAGCCAGCCTGCTCTGGAACCAGATATCATCATGACTGAATTGTTGTCTGTCCACAAGATCGGAAACCAGCGCGTAACAGGCTTCTCCATATTTCCTGGGCCTGACGAGAAGTTCGCGTGCTTCTTTCGCGACAGTCAATCCCTTGTCCGCTCTGGACATCAGGGCGTAACACTTGACCTGCGTGTCGTCGTCCAGTTCGAACAGCGGATAGTGCCTGTCGAAACTGTCCCAGTCCCGTCTTTGTCCCTGTACAAGCAGCCAGTCATTTCTCAAACGGTCGGCAATCGCCGTACCCTTGTATCTGGATAAATACGCATTGATTTCCTCTTCACCGGCATTGCGCAAATTCGATTTGAGAAGATAATAGTCAACGTAGGAAGGCACAGGATAATTTTTCAGGCTTTCGGCCAGTTGAGCGGCACGTGCGCTATCCTCCTTGTGTGCAGCTTCTTTCAGCTTCCTGAAAGACTCATCCTGGACCGCTGTCGTTGTCAGATCAGGAAAAGCTTTGGCATATGGAAAAATAGCCAGCGCCAAAACCAGCAGCAACAACTTCCTGAATCTTGCGAGCATGGGAACCTCTTTTATCCAGTATTTTGAAATTGTCTATGAGTTTACCACCAGACCCGAATGTCAAGCATGGCACGCAAACTGCTCCTGTCGAGTTCAAGAAAACATTACGGAAAGCGCTTCTTGAAACCAGAAAAAACATGGCGACTGATGAACGCTTCCGTTTTGATCGAGAAATAGGCAGACAAGTTTCACTTTATCTCCGTTCCACGCCATTCAGAACGATGGGCGTGTATCTGCCGATTCAAAACGAACCGGACCTGTCCGCGCTATATACGGAATTGTCTGCAAGAATGCACCTGTCCCTGCCCGTTACCATCGCCAAAGACCAACCGCTGCAATTCGTCAGGTGGCAACCGGGCGACCGTCTTGTCCGGGGCGCCTACAATGTTTCCGTTCCTGAAATACAGGAACCGGTCGATATGCCCGAAGTTCTGCTGATCCCCTGTGTCGGTTATACGGCCAGCCGGTTCCGGCTGGGATATGGCGGTGGATTCTTCGACAGGACACTGGCAAAATACCCGCAAATCCACACTGTCGGAATCGCCTATTCCTGTCTTCTGACAGACTTTTCAACAGAAGAAAACGATATTCCTCTCCAGTGCATTATAACGGAAACAGGAATTATGCTTTAATTCTGTTTTCCCATTCGTTTTTGCCGATGATGCGTATTCTGATCGTTCGTGTTTCCTCACTGGGTGACGTGGTTCACAATCTGCCGGTTCTGGCCGATATTCACCGGCACTATCCGGAGGCAATCATTGACTGGGTCGTTGAGGAACCTTATGTCGGACTCGTGAAACAGAACCGGCATATCAACGAAGTCATTCCCTTCGCCTTGAGGCGATGGAGAAAAAACATTTTCTCGCCGGTCACGCGAAAGGAATTTCGCATATTCTTGGACCGGCTGAAACAGAATGCATATGACTATGTCTTTGATACACAGGGGCTGATCAAAACCGGCATCATCATGGGCTTTGCACGTACTGTTAAAAACGGCAGGAAAATCGGCCTCGCCCATAAAACGGACGGATCCGGATACGAGCCCTTGTCACGCATTTTCCATGACGAGAGCATATCGGTCGAAAAACATATCCATGTCGTCACAAGAGGCAGGGAAGTCGTCGCCAAAGCGCTGGGCTATACCATCGATACGGTGCCCGATTTCGGTCTTGTCATTCCCGCACCCGTTCCGGAATGGCTGCCGTCAAGGCCTTATGCCGTTTTCTTCCACGGAACATCCCGTGACTCCAAGAAATGGCCCCATGCAAACTGGACTGAAATCGGACGCATTCTCACCGAAAACGGACTTTGCATCCTGCTGCCCTGGGGTTCCCCAAAAGAGAAAGAAGAAGCAAAACGGCTTGCCGGTGCCATTCCCGACTCACAGCTCCTGCCCAGGCTGTCCATAACGGATATGGTTACCCTGACAGGAAAGGCATCTTTTATTGTCGGGGTCGATACCGGACTGTCCCACCTGGCAGCCGCTTTCGACAAACCCACTGTACAGATCTACTGCAATATTCCGCGCTGGCGCACCTGTGCCGACTGGTCGGACAACATCATCAGTCTCGGTGGGGAAAACGAAGTACCGTCACTGGATGATGTAAAACTGGCCGTGCAACGACTGCTACCCAGAATCGGCTAAATCGCCGCCAGTCCTGTACCGGTCACTGCCCGGGACAAAACATCCGGTTATTGGGCATATTGTTCGTCTGTGGAATCTGTGTTGTTCTGATCGGTATTTTTCGGGGCAGACAAGGTGGACAACCGCTGAAGTTCCTGATCGGAAATATAATCAAACACTTTCACGACACGCTGGACACCGCTGACGCCACTTGCCACACGCGCGGCCCGATTGCCTTCCTGTTCTGTTACCCGCCCCATCAGATAAACGGTACCGCGCTCCGTTACCGTCTTCAACGATTGAGAAAACAATTGCTCGTCATCGACAAAACTGGCGGTAACCTTGCCCGTAATCAGGGTATCGTTCGATCGTGAAGTGAGACTTGACGGAGCCGCGATAGCTAGTTCATTGACCACCGCCTCGACATTCTCGATCTGTGCCATTGCATTTCCCACAGCCTGTTTCATCGCCTCGGTCTGGACTTCCCCAGTCAACAGGACTTTACGGTTGAAACTGGTCACATTGACATGACCATTGTCACCGACCAGATTGGAAGCGGCATTCTCCCCTTTCAGAAAAATAACCTTGTCTTCCGTTTGTGCGCCCAGAGTACGCCTGTCCGTCGCAGCCATCGAACCACCGACAGCACCACTGGTCATCATGACCGGAACACAGGATGGAAGCGAACATAACATGACGCTTCCGGCGACCAGAACAGCCAGACGACGTTTCCACACCCCTCTTGATGAATGGTTTTTATTCATCTATGTCTTCTCCAAACAATGCAGCATCGATTCCATCGCACAAACAATGAATCACCAATAAATGAACTTCCTGAATACGTGCCGTCCTGTCATGCGGAACACAGACATGAACATCGGTTTCGGCAAGTATTTTTCCGATTTCTCCCCCTCCTTTTCCCGTCAGGGCAACAATATTCATTTCCCTGTCATGAGCCGCCTCGATGGCTGATATGACATTGGAAGAATTTCCGGACGTGGAAACAGCCAGCAACAAATCACCGGGCTGTCCGAAAGCCTGCACCTGCTTGGCAAAAACATCCTGAAAACTGTAGTCGTTCCCCACTGCGGTAAGAATGGATGTATCGGTCGTCAATGCCATCGCCGGCAACGGCAGCCTTTCTTTCTCGAACCGCCCGACGAGTTCCGCGGCAAAATGCTGGCAATCCGCAGCGGACCCGCCATTGCCGCATGCCAGTATCTTGTTGCCTTGTGTCAGGACCGAAAACATCAGATCGGCCGCTCTGGCAATCGGCTCGGCAAGAACCTCGGCCGCCTGTTTTTTCAAGTCAGCACTTTCGTTGAAATGTCCGAGTATTCTTTGATTTCTCATCTGGTTACGCAACAGAAAATATTTTCAATCTAATTGACCTCAATAACATTTTTCAGCCATTGACACTCATCGCCATCGAAGGCTATTACATCGAAACGGCATACCAGCATATGGTAACGGCCGAGCAGATAAAAGTTCGCCGCTTTGACCAGTTTCTGCTGTTTGGTCCGGGAAACACTGGCAGCCGCTCCGCCGAAAAAACGGTTTTTTCTTTTCCGCACTTCGACAAAAACAAGTATTTCTCCTTCCTGCATGACCAAATCGATTTCACCGAAGCGACAACGGAAATTCCGCTCAATGACTTTCAATCCCTTTCCTGCAAGAAAGGATAACGCTTTTTCCTCGACTTTATAACCGATATTTTGTTTTTCTGTATGCATTCACAGAATATTATCCAGCTTGGCATCAAAAAAATACCGGTCTTTGACATGTCAGGACGATTCTCTTGTATTTAACAATACTCTCCATCAAAATTCCGATTGCAAATCATCGGAAGGAGACATACGTGTCGATACAGAAACTGATGGAATCACTGTCACACCAAACCGTTCCCGACTCAACATTATATGTGATCGGCACACCAATCGGTAACATGGGCGACATCAGCCTCAGGGCCCTGCATATTTTGGGCATGGCCGATGCGGTTGCCTGTGAAGATACACGCGTTACCGGAAATTTGCTTTCCGCTTATGGCTTGGACAAGGAACTTATCAGCGCACACCAGCACAATGAACGGGAAACGGCGGAAAAACTGATAGAACGTTTGCGAAAAGGCGGTCGCATTGCACTTGTATCTGATGCAGGAACACCGGCCATATCCGATCCCGGCGCGAAAATTGTTGACGCCGTGCGTCGTGCGGATCTGAATGTCGTCCCCGTACCCGGCCCTTCTGCCGCTGTCACTGCCCTTTCTGCCAGCGGTCTTTTGGATGATCAATTCCTGTTTATCGGATTTCTGCCGACAAAAGCCATCCAGCGCCGGGAATTTCTCCTAAAACAGAAAAATATCCATGCAACCCTCGTCATTTACGAAGCTCCACACCGCATCAGGGAAACACTCGAAGCGCTTGTCGGAATTTTCGAACCTTCACGGCAAATCGTCATCGCACGTGAGATCACAAAACTGTTCGAGGAAATCCACCGATGTCCATTGTCCGAATGCCTGACCTGGCTGGAAAAAAATCCAAACAGCCAGAAAGGCGAATTTGTCCTGCTGCTGGAAAGTGCCCCGACAGCGACACAGGAAGATTCCCGGACACAGCATGTCCTTTCCATCCTGCTCGAAGAACTTCCTGTCAGTTCCGCTGCCAGTCTTGCAGCCAGAATCACCGGGATCAAAAAGAAGAAACTGTATGAAATGGCGCTGCAACTGAAAAACGGCAAATCCTGAACGCTGCCTGTGCCGGCTCAGTCCCTTTGCAAACCATCATGTTTCCTGATCGCAATACTCAAGGCATCCAGAACCCGCTGGCAGGCATCAATATCCTCTTCAGCGACACCCTTGAGCAGTTCACGTCGAAATGGTGAAAAAGCCTGTTCAATCAGATCGACTCTTTCCAGCCCCTTATCCGTCAGGGTCAGGATTTTGGCCCTCCTGTCATTCTCATCCTCAACTCTCACCAGCAATCCCGCTTCGATCAGCTGATCCATGATTCTGACCAGTGAAGACGGCGCCAGATCCAGCAGTTCGGCCACATCGCTGAGGCGAACATGGTTACCCATACGGCTGATCATCAGTGCCGGCAGTGCCATCGCCTGTGAAAGGCCAAACCCAGAAACACGCTTGTCGGCCGTTGCCTTGTACGCTTTCGATGTCTGCGTCAACGACATCATCAACTTCATTCTTTTGCGATCATAATCATCCATCTCGAATATTATTCGCATTCAAATAATTTGAAACGAACATATTATCGTGTCGGCATCACGATTTCAAGTAGCAGGCTTCCAAAATACCTTCCAATGCAGGCATAACGGCACTTGCCTCTTCAAACAGAAGATCAGAATATCATGATCATATATACTGAAAGCATTGCTGCGATAACCATGAAAAAGGAGATGTCAATACAGTTTAGCGAAATCGAACTTGTTTATCAGCCGTGCCGTAAAACCCCGTTCTT
>CAZRQR010000075.1:0-8745 GCA_964602435.1 uncultured Oxalobacter sp. | reverse complement strand
GGAATTTGAAAGCTTGCACTCGTTTCATGACGCTATTTTAAACAAAAACAGTCAGGCAGAAAATCGCGCCTTATATCCACCACCTGAAGGACGGGGCTTTACGGCGCACTAGGTAAAAGGGATGCTGGACGAATGGATATATGGAGAATGGAAAGGATATTAAGATCGTATCCGGATATGGAAACGACGTAAAACGGAATGGAAAAAACAATGTAAAGGCAGATCTGTAGAAACAGGCCTGCCTGTAAAAAACGGATGGCTGTCCGGAATGTTCCGGATATCGGGAAACCGTTATTTGATAAGGAATTTTTCCTTGTTGTCCGGATCAATCCATTTGGGCGGCTTGCCACGGCCCGACCAAGTTTCTCCCGTTACGGGATTACGGTATTTTGGTGCAAGCGGTGCGAGAACCTGTCTGTTTTTCTTTTTGCCGGTAAAGCCGAGATCGGCCAAGGTAATGCCATATTCGGCCATTGTCATCTTGATTTGTGCAATGGCGTTGGACAATTCGTTTTTGCGGAGTTCTTCCGCTTCATGCTGAAGCTGTTTTATTTGGTCTTGTAGCTGTTTGTAGGTCGCCATGATTTTTCCTGATCAAATGTCAGAAAAAACGGAATCATTCACCATTTTCCTGACGGTTTTAAGAAGTGGAAACGCTTTTTGTATCTATGATAAAACGAATTTTATATTTTCATTTTGAATAAATAAAGAGTATTTAAGTAAATTGTGTGGTTATTTGTTTAATATTTCGCATTGGCCGGAAATATTTCCTGATTAAATCCGGACGGTTTCTGCAGGAATGCGGGCATGATTATCGGAAAGGGAAAAGATATGCGGGCTGAATATAACGGATGTATTATATTTTTTCCACCGGTCAGGGACCATAATGCGGAATCGCCCTGTTTTCAGACTTTTCCGTGACAGTTTTAATAAGGCCTTGTCTTTGGTAAAAAGATAGGATGCGCGGGAATCATAGGCAAGTTCGATGAATTTCTGGTCATCCCGGTCACTGCAAACCGGAAGAAGGCGATAATCCCGTTTATCCGGATCGACTAGTTGGATGAAGTGATCAAAATCATGTCGGGATTGTGCTTTTTCGGTTTCGTTTAAAGCGAGTGCGGGATAATCCAGTACGCGGAGCCATTCCTCGCGGCAGTCTTTGCGTGTGACGGGAACGATGGTTTTTTCATGAATGGCTTTCAGCAAACCGGCAGAAGCGGCATCATGGAAAACAAAGAGATCGAGACAGACATTGGTGTCAAAAACGGCCAGTTCGGAATACATATCGTTCATCAATCGGAATATATTGCCATGCTCATGATTTTATCACCCTCCAAAAGACAAGGTTTTCCGAAAAATGTGACGGATAATCCGTCGCAGAAAAAACTGTTTGGCCGTCCTGAATGGATTGCAAAAGCGGAAAAGGTGGCGGCAATGATGAAGTCCTGTCCACCTTATGAACTGGCGCGGATTCTGCGGGTATCGGATACCATTGCCGTGATGGAGGCGGGACATTTCGATGAATGGGACAGCCGTGCCGTTTATCCGCAGGCCAGACCGGCAGTCATGACATTCGACGGTGATGCATACAGTGCACTCGATGCGGGGACACTGACGGAAAAGGGATGGACGTATCTGAATGGGCATCTTCGCATTCTGTCGGCCCTGTACGGCGTATTGAAACCTTTTGACTTGATCCAGCCTTACCGTGTCAGTTTCGAGGATACGGCGGTCAGACCGGAAGGTAGAAGTCTTTACGATTACTGGAAAGAGGCGGTGACCGGTTCCATCAACCGTGCCATGAAGGCTTCCGGCAGTCGTGTACTGGTGAATCTGGCATCGGCGGAGTTCGCCCGGGTGATTGACCGAAGGGCTCTCGATGGACGGATGGTTACACCTGTTTTTCAGGAAATGAGACAGGGAAAACCGAGAGTGATGGGGTTGTATGCCAAGCAGGCAAGGGGCGCGATGACGCGTTATGCCGCTGAACACGGCATCACCGATGTCGGGGATCTGCAATCTTTTGATCTGGACGGGTATGCCTTTCATGCCGCATCGTCGAAGGACGATGTCTGGGTGTTCAGACGGTAATCGCTTCCGGAAACCGGCGGTCAGGGCTGGGATTGTTCTTGCTGTCTGCGGATTTCCTCAGCCAGCGCTCCAGTTCCCCTGTTTTCCAGCATGACGACGAGCCTGCGATGTTCACGAACGGCCTGGTTCCAAGTGGAAAAACGCCAGCGGGGCTGGGCGTCGTCGGGCAGTCCGAAGACTTTTGTCTCAAAAAGCAGTTTTTCTCCTGTTCCGAATGCATGGTCGATTCCCGTGAAAATGGTCGATACCAGCAAATCGCCGATCCGGGTCTGCTCGATGATGCGGTTGGCCGCCGATTTCATGAAAGTGATGTATTCTTCGAAGGAACAGGGAACCGGTTTTTTGCCCGATAGCTTGTAGAGGTGGCCCTTGAGCAGGTTTTCCGGATTGTCTGCAAAAGTATCGTTTTCCGTGTCGCTCATGACAGTCATTTCTGATCAGAAAAACGCCATTGTAGCGGACAAATGGCGGCAATCTTCCGTTTTCGATCCGGAATGGGGTTTCACATGCGAAAGGCAGAACATTTGAATGCATGCCAGGCTTGGCTATAATGGGGCGATTCGCCGGAAAGGGTATCCGGCGGTATCAACCTGACAGGAAATGAATGATGTCCGTTTATGAAAATCTGAAAGCTTTGAATATTGAATTGCCTACGGTGGCCAAGCCGGTTGCGGCCTATGTCATGTATGTCAAATCTGGCAATCTGGTGTATTTGTCGGGACATATCGCCAAAAAGGACGGCAAGCCGTTGGTCGCACAGTTCGGCAAGAATATTTCCGTGGAAGAAGGAAAACAGGCGGCGCGCAACACGGCAATCGACTTGCTGGCGACTTTGCAGGATGCCTGTGATGGCGATCTGAATCGCGTCAGGCGGATTGTCAAGGTACTTTCGCTGGTCAATTCGACGGGAGACTTTACCGATCATCATCTGGTCACCAACGGAGCATCTGAGTTGCTCGTCGAGGTGTTCGGCGAAGCGGGTCGTCATGCGCGTTCGGCTTTCGGTGTGGCCCAGATTCCAACGGGGGCCTGTCTGGAACTGGAACTGATCGCCGAAATCGCCTGAGCCCGGCGGAAAAAGGGCAAAGGCGGAGTGCGGGCAAAACGGACGGCAGTTTGGTCGGCCGTTTGTCTATATTGCCCTGTCAGTTCGGCGTACGGAAGTGGCTGATTTCACAGGCATGCAGGGACGGGCTGACCAGATATCTCTGATATTCATCGCAGCCGATTTTTTCAGCAGCAGCGCCTGATTATCCGTTTCCACTCCGCTTGCCGACACCTTCAGCCGCAGATTCTTGGTCATGGCGATGATGGCGCCGGCTACATCAGCGTCTTCATTGCCGGTTCCGAGTGCATGGATGAAAACGGGGTTGATCTTGATTTTCTGGATGGGGGCTTTTTTCAGATGGCTGATGCTTGAGCAACCGTTTCCGAAATTGTCCAGTACGATTCTGATACCCATGTCGCGCAGGTCGTGAAGGAGATCGGTGACAGATTGACGGAAACGGTTTTGGGGTGCCCTTCACTGTACCATTTCCCTGCCTGTTTGCAGGCTGATCGGATGACCCATTCTCCGATAGGACCGATCAGTCCGGTATCTTCCGCCACTCCCAGAAAATGTGATGGCGTCAGAATGCCGAATTTGGGATGTTTCCATCGCAAAATGGCCTCAACGCCGGTCATATGGCCGTTGTAGGCATCGATAATCGGCTGGTATTCCAGAAAGAAACCGCCGTTTTCAGCGCAGTCCGGAGATCGTTTTCCAGCAGTGTGCGTTCGACCAGATGCAGGTTCATTTCGGCATTGAAAAACTGATAGGCGTTTCTTCCGTTTTCTTTTGCGTGGTACATGGCTGTATCCGCGTTTTTCAGAAGGGTATCGATATCCGTTCCATCCTCCGGGTAAAGTGCGATTCCGATGGAAGGCGTGATTGACATTTCTTGACATCCTCCACGCTCTGAAGGACGTGGAGGATGTCAACAGTAAGCCGGACGAATAAGTGCAGTTCATTTGATGTTTTCGAGCATGACGGGTGTAAAACGGGATTCGACCGCTTTTCCCTTGCGGGCGCGTTTTCCGGTATGGGTTTCGATGGCGTTGCCTGTGATCTGGACTTCATACCGGTTGTCGTTTCTGGCCGTACAGACGACAAGACAGCCTTTTTTACTGACCGGCAGCGCCGCTTTCAGTTTTTCACCGTCTTCCAACGCCATCAGGATGACGCCATGTCCGCCGGATGAAAGCGCACGCAGTTCGGCGATGCCGAAGAGCAGCAGTCTGCCTTTTTCAGACAGGGTGGCGATCCATTTTGTGTCCGGTGCGATGGCGACAGGGGCAAGCAGTGTTTCTCCCTTTTCAAGATTGATGAACGATTTGCCGTTGCGGACCCGGCTGGCCATATCCGATACCCGGGCGGAAAAACCGTAACCGGAATCTAGGGCGACCAGAACGGTCGTATCCGGTGCTCCGGCGAAATACCGGACGATCGTCTCGTCGATGCCTGTTTCGGCGAAAGTCGTGATCGGCATGCCGTCGCCACGGCCTGCCGGCAACTGGTGGACGGGAACGGTATAAATCCGGCCTGTCGAGGAAAAGGCCAGAAGAAGGTCGGTACTCCGGCATTCATAAGTGGCGAAAAGGCTGTCGCCGGACTTGAAGGAAATGCCGGAAAGATTGAGTCCGTGCCCTGTTCTCTGCCGTATCCAGCCGTTTTGCGATACGATGACGGTAACCGGCTCATTGATGATTTTCTGTTCGGCGATGGCTTTTTCCGCCTCTTCGATCAGTGTGCGGCGCTTGTCGCCATATTTTTTGCGGTCGGATTCGATCTCGCGGATGATGAGCCGTTTCATCGAGGAAGGGTTGTCCAGCAGATCGTGCAGGTTTTTCTTTTCCTTGCGCAGTTCGGACAGTTCCTGTTCGATCCGGATTTTTTCCAGGCGGGCCAGCTGGCGCAGACGGATTTCCAGAATGTCGTCCGCCTGCCGGTCGGACAGATGGAACATTTCGATCAGGGCGGCTTTGGGATCATCGGATTCACGGATGATGCGGATGACCTGATCGATGTTCAGCAGGACGGTTTCGCGTCCTTCCAGAATGTGGATCCGGTCGTCCACCCTGCCGAGTCGCCAGCTTGTGCGGTGCCGGACGGTCACGAAGCGGAATTCGATCCATTCTTTCAGGATTTCCGACAGGCCTTTTTGCCGTGGTCGGCCGTCTATGCCAATCATGACAAGATTGACCGGCGTATTGCATTCCAGCGATGTATGCGCCAGCAGCATTTGCATGAATTCATCGGGATCGAGGCGCCTGGATTTCGGTTCCAGCACGATACGCACCGGTGCATCCCGGCTGCCCTCGTCACGAATGGCGTCCAGTATGCCGAGGAATTGCTGGCGAAGCGCGATCTGCTCCGGCGACAGCGCTTTTTTGCCGTTTTTGACTTTCGGGTTGGTGATATCCTCGATTTCTTCGAGCACTTTCTGGGAAGACGTTCCCGGTGGCAGTTCGGTCACGACGGCCTGCCATTGCCCGCGTGCCAGTTCCTCGATTTTCCAGCGTGCCCTGACTTTCAGACTGCCGCGCCCGTTTTCGTATATTTCGGAGATGATGTGCGGCGCCGTGATGATCTGCCCACCGCCAGGGAAATCAGGGCCCGGCAAGACAGCCATCAGTTCGGTATGCGACAGATTCGGATTGCGGATCATCGCAATGGTCGCCTGCGCCACCTCGTTCAGGTTGTGTGACGGAATTTCGGTCGCCAGACCGACGGCAATACCCGATGCGCCGTTTAACAGCGTGACCGGAAGCCGGGCGGGCAGAAGTTTCGGCTCCTGCGTGGAACCGTCGTAATTGTCCTGGAATTCCACGGTTCCCTGTCCGATTTCTTCCAGCAGCAGTTGCGCGATCGGTGTCAGGCGCGCTTCCGTATAGCGCATGGCGGCGGCACCGTCTCCATCGCGGGAACCGAAATTGCCATGCCCGTCGATGAGTGGATAGCGCATGGAAAAATCCTGTGCCATGCGGACCAGTGCATCGTAAACGGACTGGTCTCCATGCGGGTGCAGCTTGCCGAGTACGTCGCCGACGACGGCGGCCGATTTGCGGGGTTTGGCGTCCGGAGCGAGTCTTAATTCATTCATCGCATACAGAATGCGCCGCTGGACCGGTTTCTGGCCGTCGCAGACATCGGGCAACGCGCGTCCTTTCACGACGGAAATGGCATAGTCCAGATAGGCTCTTTCTGCGAAACTGGCGAGCATCAGGGTTTCGGCCGGTTCGTTTTCGGGAGGCAGCTGATCGAAAAGTGTGGGTTGTGATGTCATGACGATGTATTCGTTGAGAGGGTTCGGCTAGATATCGGCTTCGGCTTCGTTTCCGTGTTCTTCCATCCAGTTCCGGCGGGCGGCCGCTTCTCCCTTGCCCATCAGCATCTGGAAACGTTCGACCGATTCGTCGCGGGTGAAAGTGCCGAATGTGATCGGCAACAGGCGCCGTGTGTCCGGGTTCAGTGTCGTTTCCCAGAGTTGTTCGGCGTTCATTTCGCCCAGTCCCTTGAAACGCGAGATGCCCAGCGCATTGTCACGGATTCCTTCGCTTTTGAGTTTGTCCAGAATGCCGGACAGTTCCATGTCGTCTAGGGCATACAGTTTTTGGACCGGTTTCCTGCCGCGCGCCGGCGCATCGATCCGGTAGAGCGGCGGGCGGGCCACGTAGATATTGCCGTTTTCGATTAAGCGGGGAAAGTGCCTGAAAAACAGGGTCAACAGCAGAACCTGAATGTGCGAACCGTCCACGTCGGCGTCCGACAGGATGCATATTTTTCCGTACCGCAGCCCGGACAGGTCGCAAGTATCGTTCATGCCATGCGGATCGACGCCGATGGCCACGGCGATATCGTGGATTTCCTGATTGGCGAAGAGGCGGTCTTTTTCGGTTTCCCAAGAATTGAGTACCTTGCCGCGCAAAGGCAGGATAGCCTGGAATTCCTTGTTTCGTCCCATTTTGGCCGAACCGCCTGCCGAATCGCCTTCGACCAGAAACAGTTCGTTGCGGCTGATGTCCCGCGATTCGCAGTCGGTCAGCTTGCCGGGCAAGACGGCGACGGCCGACGATTTCTTTTTCTCCACTTTCTGCAGTTGCCGCATGCGCGATTGTGCCTGCCGGATCACCAGTTCGGCGAGTTTGCGGCCGTATTCGACGTTCTGGTGCAGCCAGAATTCGAAAGCCGGCCTGACGAAATGGGAGACGAGCCGGACGGCGTCACGCGAATTCAGGCGTTCCTTGATCTGGCCCTGAAACTGGGGATCGAGTACTTTGGCCGACAGAACGAAAGAGGCGCGTGCGAAAACGTCTTCGGGCAGAAGACGGACGCCTTTGGGCAGCAGCGAGTGGATTTCAGCGAAACTTCTGACAGCGTTGAACAGGCCGTCACGCAAACCGCTTTCATGTGTTCCGCCTGCCGGAGTGGGAATCAGATTGACGAAGGATTCACGCGCCAGTGGTCCTTCCGCCGTCCAGGCGACGACCCATGCCGCGCCTTCGCCTTGTGCGAATCCCTCGTTTTCACGATCGGCATAGTGTTCCCCCTCGAAAAGCGGAATGACGGTTTCTTCACCGGCCTGCAGATCGAGCGCTTGTTCCAGATAACCCCGTAATCCGTTTTGATATTGCCATGTTTCGGTTTCGCCCGTTTTTTCGTTCTTCAGTTCGACATGTACGCCGGGAAGCAGGATAGCCTTGGATTTCAGCAGATGTTTCAGTTCCGGCAACGGAATGGTCATGGAATCGAAGTATTTCGCATCGGGCCAGACGGTCACTTTCGTTCCCGATTTTTTCTCGCCCCTACCCAGCGAGCGCGATGTCAGGGGTTCTGCGACATCGCCGTCGGCAAAAGCGATGTGGTACATTTTCCTGTCCCGCCAGACGGTCACTTCAATCCGTTTCGAGAGTGCATTGGTTACCGATACCCCGACACCATGCAGACCGCCTGAAAAGGCATAGGCGCTGTCCCCACTCTTGGCGAATTTTCCGCCGGAGTGCAGGCGGGTGAACACGATTTCCACGGTCGGCACTTTTTCTTCCGGATGCATCCCGACGGGAATGCCGCGTCCGTCGTCTTCCACGCTGATGCTGCCGTCGGCATTCAGTGTCACAAGGATGTTTTTGCAAAAGCCGCCGATGGCTTCGTCGGACGCATTGTCGATGACTTCTGTCACGATATGCAGCGGGTTTTCCGTACGCGTGTACATGCCGGGACGCTGCCGGACAGGTTCAAGCCCTTTCAGCACCCTGATCGATGCTTCGCTGTAGGTGGATTTTCTTTCTGCCATAATTTTTGGTGGTTTATGCCCGGGAACTGCCGGTCGATAGCTGATTTTACATGGCCGCTATCGTAAACCCGAAATCAGGCGTTTTCTGTTGAGGAGGGTTAAAGCCAGTTTTCATCATGAAAACAGACATTTTTTCCCTTTCTCTGGCACAGGCATGCATGGTCTTTCGGTTCGGCAGGAATCCTTGCGGAAAAACGGAAGTATAAGTCAATTCGGAACGGAATTGCGGTCGTTGTGGCGGGCAAAAGGTTTCCGGCAGAAAATGCCGGCGAAGGACGAAGTCTTACCTGTTGTTATTATCAGCCGTGCCGTAAAACCCCGT
>CAZRQR010000074.1:4177-8807 GCA_964602435.1 uncultured Oxalobacter sp. | reverse complement strand
AGGGGAGCTGACAGGATCGTGCCCGCTTTTCACGGTTCGGAACAGGTTCACCGGGCGGTGAACGGCGGGGCGTTTGTATACCTGTGGTGTCGGTTGGTGTGTCGCACCCGTAAAGGGTGCGACGCAAGCGGCCTGCATAACCAAAATCAGTTTTTCAGTTTCAATCCACGCACCCGTAAAGGGTGCGACCTCGCGAACAGATGGCGCTTCAGAAAGAGTTTGCGCAGTTTCAATCCACGCATCCGTAAAGGGTGCGACCATACACAAGATCATTGCAAAGAACACTTGGGAAGTTTCAAGCCACGCATCCGTAAAGGGTGCGACAAAGCCCAATGATTGCAGGAGAAAAGATTGGAAGTTTCAAGCCACGCATCCGTAAAGGGTGCGACCCGGAAAGTCGGTCAACCTTATAGCTGTACGACCGTTTCAAGCCACGCATCCGTAAAGGGTGCGACTTCTTGCTGCGCTTCGGCCTAAATCTCTTTATACGTTTCAAGCCACGCATCCGTAAAGGGTGCGACTGCGCCTCTGTCAGGTCCGGAGAACCGGGCGTTTCAGGGGCGTTTTTCGAGGACCTCTCCTTTTTCGGAGGAAAAGGAAGGTTTTTTTCGAACGGATTTTATTTTACGTGTGTTTTCAACGGGTTGGCAATGCGAGGATCTCTCGAGGGAGAGTCTGTGAGCTTGGGGTGCCCGCATGTTGCGGTATGCAGGTTCCGGAATGTCCGGTTGCTGACGGGCTGGTGTTTTGGCCGGTTGTACCGTTTTTTCGTGCTTGTACGGCGGTTTTTCCGGACTGGCGCGGGTCAGCACAGGTTGGCATAGAGATTGTAGAGCATGGTTTCGGTGATGGGGACGGGTTGTTTTTCAGGTTGGGGGAGAGGCTTGCCCAGGCGAGGCGATGCAGATCGGAAAAGCCGGTTGCATGAGTCAGTTCGCCGAGCCGTTCGTCGGTGTCTGCGGCTTCGGCCATTTTTTCACGGGCCAGTGCGTTTTCAGGTTCTTCGCAGGCCGTTTCCAGATGCCGGAGGGCGAGCCGGATGGCGTGGATGGCCAGTGCGTCACAGACGGGCTGGTGATGGATGTTCCAGTAGGCTTCGATGGCATGGCAGACGGCGTTTTTTGCTGGATGAGGCGGTGGCGTTATGGAAACGTTCGGTAACGGCAACGCATGATTTTCTGACAGAGGCGGATATGATGTCGCTGGTGCCGGTGATGAAGGCGGGATGGCTGGAGGTGCCGGAATTATGGTGTGTGATGAATGCGTCCGGGAGGATGTCGGCGTTTATGGGGATTGGCGTGGATTCTCTGGAGATGTTGTTGTCGATCTTGTCGTGCGCGGTTGTGGCATAGGACGTGCTCTGGTGACGTTTGCGACGGGACGGCACGGGGTGGTGTGTGTGGATGTGAATGAGCAGAATCCGCAGGCGACGGGGTTTTACGGGCGGATGGGGTTTGTCGTGGCAGGGTGTTCGGAAACGGATGATGAGGGACGGCCGTTTTCCATGTTGCATATGGTGCTGGAACGGACCGGAGTTGCACGGATATCCGGGGTGGTGTGAATGGGAAAAATGGCGAGGCGGTATGACGGGGCTGGGCCGTTTTGCGGTTTTGTGGGAAAGGGATTTTCGGATGAGGCGATGCCGGCCGGAGAGGACGGGAGTGAGAAGGATGAAAACAGGTTGGCTGTCTGTTGCGGTGTTATCCGGACTGATGGTGTCGTGTGCGGTTTCCGGTGAGTCTGAACGGCGGATCAGTGGGGAGAGGGATGGGCATGGTTGTCTGGTAGCGGCAGGGTACACGTTCAGTACGGTGCAGGATGCCTGTATCCGGGTGTTCGGGAACGGTGTGCAGGTACAGGATGCGAGGCGGGGGACGTGACGGGCTGGTGTCTTTTGTGGTTTTTGGCCGGGACGGAGAACGGGCGGAACTGTTTTTGCCGGATAAGGCTAGAAGAGTGGTGCTGACCTCAGGGGGCCGGTCTGGGAGAATGATCGCTATATATTGCGTCAGGACAGGGCGGAATGGGTGCTTGAAAGGATGGAAAACGGCCGGCCGTGAATGTTCCGGGAGGCTGGCCGGGGACTTGCGTGAAAGGGCCTGCCGGACCGGAAAAGGGGCGTGAGATGGATGGGGATACGGCATTTCGTGAAGGCGGTGCGCTGGGGCGTCATGTCGCCGTTTTTTGGGTAAGACAGGCCGATATCATGCGGCGCGCAGGAAATGCAGGTGAAAAGCGGGGTGGATGGTTCACGTGCCGTTTTTCAGTCACGGATACAGGATTTTTCCCCAGAGAGAAAAGGGCTGCACGGGAAGAAAAACCGGAAAGCGTTCCGGTGACGGAAAGCGGTCCTGTGGATGGTGGTCGCAAGATGAGCGGAAAACGGTTTGCCGGCAGGCGCGGATTTCAGTACCGTGAAAACAGGGTCACGAGCAGGGAAGCGAGAGCCAGCGCGATACCGACCATGACGACACCGTTCCATCCGGCGATTTGCCAGCCGGTACTGGCAAAAAAAGTACCCAGTGTGCCGCCGATGAAAAAGATGGTCATGAAAACCGTATTGACCCGGTTCGACGCTCTGGGGTTGAGCTGCATGACACTGGCCTGATTGCTGAGCTGGATACACTGGATGCCGATATCGATAATGATGATACCGGCGATCATGCCGGAATAGGTGTCTCCGCCGAGCCAGAGCAGTCCCCATGCCAGCAGAATGAGACTATCGCCGATATAATTGAAATTTCTCAAACCGAATCTGGAAACATACTGCCCGACAGCGGAAGCGGTCAGGGCGCCGGCGATACCGCACAACCCGAGAATGCCGACCGTATCGCTGTCAGCATAAAAAGGAGCCTGAGCCATTTTGAAAGCCAGAGACGCCCATACCGCCAGAAACGAACCGAAAGCCAGCGCGGCGCGCAGGGAACAGATACCGAGAGCCGGATAATCCTTGACCAGAGGGACAAGGGAACGCATCAGATTGCCGTAAGTCCCCTGAAAATTCGGGCGGATATCAGGCAGAAACCGGAGCGTGACGACGGCACATGCGATCATCATTACAGCGGCGATCAGGTACATGGCGCGCCAGCCTAGCCAGTCGCCGACGAAACCCGAAACGACACGGGAAGCGAGGATACCGGTCAACAGGCCGGACATGACAATGCCCACATTACGGCTTTTGTATTCCGGGCGTGAGAATTGCGAGGCGATAGGGACAAAAATCTGCGGGATGACGGAACAGCCCCCGATCACCAGCGAGGCGGCCCAGATCACCTGAATATTGGAAGCCATACCGATAGCGAACAGGGAAAAAACAAGCAGGGTGAAATTGGTGAAGATAATTTTCTTCCGGTGACAGAGATCGCCAAGCGGGACAATGAAAAACAGGCCGATCGCATAACCGGTCTGGGCCATCATGGTGATGACGTTGGTCCGGAATCCGGTTTCGCCCAGATCGTGCCGGATAAGGTTGAGAAGAGGCTGATTGTAATACTGGTTGGCGATGGTGATCCCCGCGACGATGGCGAGCGTCCAGAGGATACGGGCCGGCAGCCCGGCGTTTTCTTGCAGGTTTTCTCGTGTCATATACCGTTGTTTTTCAGGCCGCCAGCAGGGATTGTCCGGCTTCGGCCGGTGTGTCTGGCGGATAGCATGGCATTGTACAGGATATCCGTGTCCGGCTGCACGGTATGGCCCTGACGAGGAAAACCGTTTTGCGCGGGAACGGCGTCGGCGGGAAGAATAGCAGGATGATTGTTTCGGAACGTACGGTTTTGTGTCTGTTTGCCGGAAAGGATGCAGGCGCCGTGTATTGTCAGACGGGAGAGTGACGGATGCAGGAGACGGTATCCGGATCGTTTCATCTGGCCGTTGTCTTGTTTCCGTGTTTTCGTTGCTGTGCGGATTTTGGCGGCTTTTCCGTCGGCAGGTCCGGGGAAACGTGGGCATGTAACGGGTACAAAAGTGCCGCAAATGTCAAAAAGAGGTTGACGGCGGATTTATAATGGCATGGTGGCATGAGGTGTCGTGTCACGTTTTCCAGAAAAGGCCGGTGTCTGAAGAGGCCGGATGTGCCGTTTTGCTGTGGATCGCATCCCGGCTGCCCCGATATGTCCGGTTTTTCCGCCACATCGTAATTTGTCGCTGTATCGCCGGGGGCGCGTCCCGGTAGCGCATGAAGCGGGCCGAAAGCCGCAGGTTGCCAGTGTCGCATCTGGCCGGGACGCTGGAAAATCACGGCGTGATGGTCAATTCCGGGAAAGGAGGTGAGGCATGAACGGTCTGATCCAGCGGCATTGTACATTGGGGGAATTGCAGGCCGAGCTGAAAGCGCGTCTGGGATTTGTGGCGCAGGGGCCTGCCTCGAACAACAACAATCCGCTGATGATTTCGTTTCTTCAGGAAGCGCATGAGAATGTTTACGGTCAGCTCAATCCGACCCCCATGCGCAAGAAAACGGTCATCCGTCTGGAACAGGGGGCGTATCGGTATGACTGGCATAACGACGAGGAGGACAAGAATATCGACCCGGGGCTCGTGAAATCGGTCTGGGTGATCAATGGAAAGAACCGGACTCAGCTTTCGCAGGGCATTACGGAAAAGGACAGGGAAGACGATGCATGCGCCTTGC
>CAZRQR010000074.1:0-4077 GCA_964602435.1 uncultured Oxalobacter sp. | reverse complement strand
CTGTTGCGGCGCTTTTCAATGCGCAAATGCGGCGCGAGCGAGTCAGGCAGCATGAAAACCGCCGGTATTTCATCGGCGGGGGATACCATTGGGAAAGGACGGTGACCGGTAAAGGCGGCGATTACCGTTTCATGGCGGAGTGAGGCATGGCGATGATTACGTTCAACAAGTTCGATCTGGGAATCAATTTGTGCAAGTCGGCGGCGATTTCCGACGCCAACCGGTTAAGGAAAATGAAAAATGCCTATGTCACGACCGGTCTGGCCACCGCTAAGCGTCACGGTTTCGTAAAAATCGCGACACTGGAGGCAGGGACGAAGGGATTGGCCGCCGCACTGGGCAAGTTGCATACGTTTTACGGCGGGCCGGATGAGATCTTTCATGAGAATCCGCTGTTTCGGGCGAAAAGACTGGTGTGTGCTGGGGAAGTGACGGATGAGGAAGAGGGCGAAACGTCTTTTGCGGCCGTGCACAGGGCGGTAACCGATATTCATTATGTTGATGTATTCAACGGCTGTCTGTATGTGCCGGCACCATTATCTGGGAGACGATGAAATCACCCAGATCACCGATGCGAACTGTCCGCATACCCGGACAGCGATCAAGACGGCGTCGAAGATCTTTTCGATTTCACCGGACGGTTCGACGGTCCGTTATTCGAAAACGGGCGATCCGACGGTCTGGACGGAAACGGATGACGCCGGTTTCCTGCCGACGTGACTGAACGCGCTGGGCAACCGGGAGGCGAATGCCCTGGGACTTTACCGGGGCAATCTGGTCGTTCTGATGCGGGACAGGGCGCAGGTGTGGGCGGTCAATCCCGATCCGATGGCGACGAGTCTGGCGGAAACGGTCGAAAATGTCGGTTCGTCCTATCCACAGTCGCTGGCGACCGTGGCCGGCGTCTGTATGTCCTGTCGGATTTCGGTTTCCGTTCGATCACCACGCAGCAGCTGGTGGCGCGTCTGGACGATCTGGATATCGGTTCACCGATCGATATGCCGGTCAGGCTGATTTTGCAGGAACTGAAAAGCGCGCCGAAGGCGGTGTATTTCTACGGAACCGGGCCGTATCTGTGCGCCATTGACCGGCAGATGTTTGTGTATTCGGTGTCGAGAACGTCGAAGATCGCGACCTGGAGCCGGTATGAATTGCCGTTTACGGTCGATGTGATGGATGAACTGGACAGGGGGCTTTATGGCGTTGATCTGGTGATACAGGGGGAGTGCTGTTTTTCCATGCGCTTCGATGTCCGCAATGTGGAAGCGATAACCGATGAGGTGCGGGTCGTGAGCAATACCTATGGCGGCGGTCTGATTCCACTGGAAGTGACGTGCACCGAATTCGCGCCCCGTTTCTGGAATGTGACCGGAGGGCCTTTCCAGCTGGATGCGCTGACGATCTATTACGAGCCGCTGGGGGTACTGTGAATCTGGTTTTTCTGAGGCCTGTGGAAGTGGAGGCGATCTGGCATGAAGTGGCGCCAGAATTCGGACGGGTGGTGGAGAAGGCCATTCATGGCGAGTTCACCACGGACGATCTGTACTGGCTCGCGCGCGAGGGAAAGGTAACGGTCGGTGTCGCACGCGAAAAAGGAAAAGTCGTCATGGCGGTGGTGTTCGAATTCGTTTTCATCGACGACCGGAAAGATATGGCTTCGGGCAAAATGGTGGCGGGTTGTTTCCGTTTTCACTTTGAGATGGAACGCTTACCGGGTAAAATAGGCAACAGTATCCGTATCCGATAGTTGCATTCATGATTCTTTCCGCTATCAGGAAGTGGAAATCCGTTTTTCCTGTCCTTGTCCTTTCCTGTGTCCTGTACGTACCGTCCGTTTTCGCACGGTCCAACGCCGCTCTGGTCGATCCCGTCTTGGAAAATACGCCTTTGCCGGATTACCGGTACGCGCCCGGCGGGCAGGCAAACGGAAACCGGCAGAATGCCGCACAGGATACCATGCTGCGCAAACAGAAGGTGGACGAGGTGCAGCGCCGCAATCCGGATATGCCTGAATACATGAAAAGGGCCTATCGTGCTTGGCAGGAAACGGGAAAGATCCTGAAGGGAAACGATACGCTTTCCCGTGCCTGGAACCGGCAACTGGCGGCGAAGGCATCGAACAAGCGGGATTCCTCGCGCAAGCGCGAGTCCTCGCGTGGCAGGACGTACCGTGAAGACCGGAACGGCGGGCCTTCGCAAGGCATGAAAGACGATTATCTGGAAGCCCGGAAACGGGCCATTGAGGCCAACCGGCCCGATCTGGTGGAAGAACTGGACAGATCGGCGGTCAAGAACGGCTTTTTCGACTGAGGCGACCATCGCCATATTATGCCCCGGATGGATTTTCCATCCGGGGCTTTCTTTTTTTGCGTTCCCGCAAGGACGTTTCCGCGAAACGGGTTATTCTGGATTCCTGCCGCAGATGATCCGCCATATTTCTGCTCTTTCCTCCTGCTACACGGTTCGTGTGGTTTTTTTTTGTGTGTGTTTTTCCCGCATCGGGTCAGACGGCCCGTTCCCGTTTTCCGCCGCTTCGGTATGGACCGGAAACAGCCTTTTTGCGCACCGTCCGCAGGAAGCCGTGCTGAATGAACCGGAAAAGTGTTATAAAAGTGCCATAAAAGTCCGTATTGGGTCTGCGTATGGCGTATAAGTAACAGGGTTCATTACTGGAGTACGGAGAATACATGAGGAACACATTCAGGGAGCAGCTTGGGCCGGATCAGCTTGCCCAGAAATGGAACGGGCGGGTTCGACGGGTATTCCGAACGGTTTGGACAGGCAGGAATCCTGGACGCTGCTGTTGCTCGTCATTCAGTCGCTGATCGGCCAGATCATGCAGTTCCAGCTGGAGGGGATCTCCTGTATTCTGATGTCTTGCCGGTCCGGGATTCCGATGATTTCAGAACCGGGTTGTGGGGATAGGAGAAGGTTTCATCGGTTCATGCTCATATCAGCGTGCGGTTTCAATACCAGTCGTGTTTCTCGTTGCGGTCAAGTGCGTTGATTCTGGCCATTTCCTCGTTGGACAGGGTGAAATCGAATATATCCAGATTTTCCCGGATATGGTCGGGATTGCTGGATCCCGGTATGACCGCCACGCTTTTTTGCAGGTTCCAGCGGAGAATGATTTGTGCAGAAGATTTGCCATGTGTCCGCGCGATGTCCCGGATGACCGGGTCGCCTAGCAATTCCGCCGTGTGGCCCCGTCCGCCCAGAGGATACCAGCCTTGCACGACGATTCCCTTGCTCTGGATATAGGAGGTCACGTCATTGTCCTGATAGTACGGATGTATTTCATTCTGGACAAGTGCAGGCATGATCGTGATCTGCGGAAGGAATCTGTCCAGTTCGGAAATGTAAAAACATGACAGTCCTATGGAACGGATTTTGCCTTCTTTCACGGCCTTTTCTATCGCTCTGTATGCTTGGACATCGTGTGCGCCGGGATGATGGAGCAGCATCATGTCGATATATCCCGAATCCAGCCTTTCCAGTGCTTCTTCGATAGCGGTTTCGGCATTAGTGTACTGGCTCGGGTACAGCTTGGTCGTGATGAAAACTTCTTCTCTGGGGATTCCGGATTGGCGGATACCTTGTCCGACACCTCTTTCGTTGCGGTAAAAAAAGGCGGTGTCAATCAACCGGCCTCCTGCTTTCAGATGTTCGGAAACGGATTTTGCGCTGACCTCATCCGACAGGCTGTATGTTCCCAAACCTGTGATGGGCATGGCATAACCGCTGTTAAGCAATACGGTTTTTGTTTCGAAATTGAAAATGCCGACATCCTGCTGTTTTTTTGCCTGAAAATACATGTTTTTCGATCCATTCATACTGACGGTTCCATTTGTGTTCACGTCGTTGCCGACAGGTCTGCCGGAGCGGGATACCGGTTCAGGCCGTATCCTGTCCCGGCATTCTGCGGTCGTTAGAAAGGCAGTGGACAACATGAATATGCCGATTGCCCTGATGTTCATGATTCAGCCTCCTGCGAGTCACTTGGCGATAATCTGTCATTTGAAGTACTTATCGAAAAACGCCTGAATTTTATCGAAAGGAATGACATCAGTACGGTAA
>CAZRQR010000073.1:0-8925 GCA_964602435.1 uncultured Oxalobacter sp. | reverse complement strand
CCAGCTCCGGCGGCACTTAGAACCTAACTCTTAAACAACCCGGAGAAAGCCAACTCTCCGCCACAGGAGGGGGGCAAAAAATTTTGTCCGAAAAGGGGAGTAAGTAATATTGTCCGTTGACAAACCGGCAATCACCTGACAATTCCGGAACGAGCCTGAAAGCGTGCATATTCAATCCGGCAACTGTCCCCCGCTGACCCGTTCGATGCCTGCGAGATCCTTCCAGCTCTGAATCTGCGCATATCCTTTGGCCGCCAGTCTTTTTCTGACAGCGCCTGACTGATCGTAACCATGTTCCATCAACAGCCATCCTCCCTTTTTCAGCCATGCAGGAGCCTGCTCAATCAGAATATCCAGCACCGAAAGGCCATCGGCATAGTCAGTCAGTGCCGAAAGCGGCTCAAACCGCAAATCGCCGTTTTGCAAATGCTCATCTCCGGAACGAATATAGGGCGGATTGGATACAATCAAATCGAAACGTTCCCCCGCTTCGAATACATCAAACCAGTTTCCCTGTAAAAAACGGACAGACTGGCCATTTTTCAGATTGGAATCAGCATTTTTGCGGGCAACATCAAGTGCCTTTCCGGAAATATCTGTCGCCCATACTTCTGCATCGGAACGCATGGCTGCCACGGAAACGGCAATGGCGCCCGATCCGGTTCCCAGATCGGCCAGTTTGCCACGATCGGGCAACCGTTCCAGTGCCAGATCGACCAGCAATTCCGTATCAGGTCTGGGGATAAGTACATCCGGAGTCACAGAAAAAGGCAATCCGTAGAATTCCCTGGAACCGACAATATAGGCGACAGGTTCCCCCGCCAGCCGTCTTGAAAGGACTCCGGACACGGCACATGCCTGTTCTTCCGTCAGCTCATGATCGGAACGGGTAATCAGCTGTACCCGTGTGAAACCGATGGCATGTTCCAGCAGAATGCGCAACTCGAACGGGTCCATCCGCACAGAAGAAAAAAGGGACTGTACCGTCATGCCTGCACGAACGGACCACCTGTCATTTGCACAGGATACATTGTCTGATGTCATTGATTTTTTATCCACGACGCATGATTCCCGCAAAAACAACTGCGAAAACAAAAAACCAGACCAGTGACCATTGAGGAGGAGTCAATCCAAGAATCGGCTCAAGAACGTCACCGCACAGACTGTCCGAACGAAACAGAAGAGGCATCCACTTCGCAGTCCACAGACTGTTGATTGCCGCTTCCATCGGATCGCGGCCGCACTGAATGGCCGGATGTGCGATGACCCACAACTGATACGCGGAACATCCCATTCCCGCCAGTGAAGAAAGAAATGCGGCAAAAGCACTGATCCGGATTTTTCCCGAAACAAGACCCAGCACACAAAAGAATCCGGTAACAATGAATGCATACCGCTGCAATACACAAAGCGGACATGGCAATATTTTCCAGAAAAGCTGAAGATAAAGCGCAAACAGGATAAACCCTGTACAAAGCAGCAAAATGGCTATCAGAACATGTCGGGATTTCATAACCGATTTATACAACCCTGTGGCAAATCCGGCAACCGCCTTCATCCGCTTCCGGAATAAAAACCGCTCGCGAATCTGATTTCAGGCAAATTCAGACACTCTCGGCCATCTCTGCCAGCAATTCGGCACGGTGTTCCGCTGCCAGTGCATTGATCAGCTCATCCAGATCGCCATCCATGATGAATTCCAGTTTGTAAAGCGTCAGATTGATACGATGATCCGTCACCCTTCCCTGTGGATAATTGTATGTGCGGATACGTTCACTGCGATCCCCCGATCCGATCAGGCTCTTGCGGGTGGCCGCTTCCCTGGCCTGCTGTTCCTGCAACTGTTTGTCCTTGATACGTGCTGCAAGCACCAGCATGGCCTGCGCCTTGTTCTTGTGCTGGCTGCGGTCATCCTGGCATTCCACCACAATACCGGTCGGCAAATGGGTGATACGGACAGCCGAGTCCGTCTTGTTGATATGCTGGCCACCGGCACCTGATGCACGGAATGTATCAACCCTGATATCGGCCGGATTGATATGCACATCACTGACATCATCCGCTTCCGGCATGACAGCGATTGTACAGGCCGATGTATGGATACGGCCCTGCGTTTCGGTGACCGGAACCCGCTGCACCCGATGACCGCCCGACTCGAACTTGAGTCTGGAATAAACGTCCTTGCCGACAAGACGGACGATCACTTCGCGATACCCTCCCAACTCAGACATGGAAGCGGACACGATCTCCACTTTCCAGCGGTTCTTTTCGGCAAAACGCGTGTACATCCTGAGCAGATCGCCGACAAACAGTGCGGATTCATCTCCTCCTGTTCCTGCCCGGATTTCGAGGAAAATATTCTTGCCGTCGTTCGGATCCTTCGGTAACAACATGACTTGCAGGTCGTCCTCGATTCTCGCCATCTTTTCTTCCGCCTCGCTGATTTCCTGCTGGGCGAATTCCTTCATCTCCGGATCGGAAAGCATGTCTCTGGCCGTTTCGATATCCTGTCTGGCTAGGCTGAAATCCCTGTACAACGCCACTACCGGCGACAATTCCGCATGTTCACGACTGAGTTTGCGGAAATTTTCCTGATCGGACACCACTTCAGGCTGCATCAGCAATTCATCGATTTCAGTCAGACGATCGGCCAGATGTTCCAGTTTGGCCAGCATTGAAGGTTTCATGGTCGCGCAAAAGTTGTATCAAAAGTACATAAAACGGACATTATAGCGTGAACCATCTGCCCGTTTACCCCTGAAAACCGCAAAGATAACCATACTTCAGCTTTCAACAAGCTGATAACCGTACCCATAAACCTGCTGCAAACGGTAACCGTATTCTTCTTTCAGGCAAAGTTTGTTTCTGACCCTCGAAACATGAGTATCGATTGTCCGGCTCAATTCATTCGCATTTGAAAACCAGACGGTTTCCTCAATCGTCACACGTGACAGAGGTTGTCCGAAATGCCGGAACAAAAGACACGCCAGTTCGAATTCCTTGACCGTCAATGCGATTTCCTTTCCATTACGCAATATCCTGTTCGGAAAACGGGAAAAAACAAAAGGGCCGTGCCGTAAAACATTCGCTGCATAATCATCAGGATATGCCTGCCTGAGCAGTATGCTGACACGCGTGACCAGTTCTTCCGGCCTAACGGGCAAACAGATATAGTCTGTCATGCCAGCCTGGCTGAACGACATGATCGAGTCCCTGTCCCGTACCCGCACAACCGCCAATACAGGAAATGCATCTGCTGCCCCGCGAAACCGCCCAATCCATGCTTTCTTCAATGCACTGCCAATACCGGCGCCCAATATAACCACTCCCCTGAATCCGTTTGCCAGACAATGTGTCCCAACTTCCGGCATCTCTTCTGAAACCACACTCTTTTCACAGAAAAATCCTGACATGGCCAGAGGCCGTTCAAGTCGGGAAACGGACAAACCATTCGTATCAGCTATAAAAATTCTCATTGGAATCCCGGAAAAAACATATCTGTTTCAAAAAAAACTGTCTGGATCGCTTCTATTTTCCGGCACCGGCTTATCAAACCATGCAATAGGCGTTAAAATTGACGGCATACAATCTATCTTCTCGTCTTTTGTATTCATGTTCTCACAAAGCAATATGATGCGAAAGGCATTTTATTTCAGCCATTCTCACTCACCTGTTTTCTGCCGGACGCAGGCAGGAAAATCACTGGATTAAGGAACGAAATTGGAAAACAAACTCGCAAATTTCACGGGAAAAATCATTTTTATCGGTTTCGGCAGCATCGCAAAAGGTGTTCTCCCGTTATTTTTGCGGCATTTACCGGTTACCCCGGATCGTATCAGGATCGTCGCCGCCGATCCGGACCATGAACAGATTGCCAGTCACTACGGCATTCCCTATCGGCAAATCCGTCTTACGGAAGATAATTACCGTTCCGTGCTGGATCCGCTTCTTGAAAAAGGGGACTTTTTGGTCAACCTGTCCGTTTTTGTATCCAGTATAGCCCTGATGGAACTCTGTCATGAAAAAGAAGTGCTATATATCGATACTTCCATCGAACCTTGGGAAGGTGGTTATACGGATACCTGCACATCCGCTTCCGAACGATCCAATTATGCATTGCGCGAAGCGGCACTCGAATTCGGCCGCAAACATCCGGGAGGGCCGACCGCAATCGTCTGTCAGGGTGCCAATCCGGGCATGGTCTCCGGTTTCCTCAAACAGGCGCTCCTCAATGTCGCCAAAGACAATGGTATCGATGCCAGACCGTCCACACGCGAGGAATGGGCCGCTCTGGCACGACAACTGAATATCAGGGTCATCCATGTTGCCGAACGCGATACCCAGAATACATCCGTCAGAAAAAAGCGGAACGAATTCGTCAACACCTGGTCAATCGACGGCTTCATTGGAGAGGGACTCCAGCCGGCCGAACTGGGCTGGGGTACTCATGAAAAACACTGGCCGGAAGACGCCGGAACCCACTCATTCGGATGTCAGGCCGCCATTTATCTCAACCAGCCCGGTGCTGCAACACAGGTCCGCAGCTGGACACCAACGGAAGGGCCTTACCGCGGTTTTCTTATCACGCATTCCGAATCCATCTCCATTGCCGATTACCTGACCGTCCGGGAAAATGGCGAAGTGGTCTATCGTCCGACCGTTCATTACGCTTATCATCCCAGTGATGATGCTGTCCTTTCCGTTCATGAAATGGCGGGCAAAAACTGGCAGGAACAGCCTGTCAAACGTCTGATGCGCGACGAAATCGAGGAAGGCGTGGATGAACTGGGTGTATTGCTGATGGGCAACCAGAAAGGCGTCTACTGGTATGGTTCGCATCTCGGCATCGACGAAGCCCGCAAAAGCGCCCCCTACAACAATGCGACCAGCCTGCAAGTCGCGGCAGGTGTGCTTGCCGGTGTAGTCTGGGCAATCATGCACCCGAATCTGGGAGTGATCGAACCGGACGATATCGATCATCAAACCATGATAGAAGTCGCTCATCCCTATCTTGGAGAAATCGTCGGCTCGTATGGTCAGTGGACCCCTCTCGAAAACCGGAACTGGCCTTTTGAAGAAGACATTGATCCGGAAGATCCGTTCCAATTCAAGAATATCCGCGTCAAATAATTTTTTCCGCATTCTGCAAAAAACCGCAACGGTCAAAAACCTGTTGCGGTTTTTTCATGCCAGTGACAGAACGCCATATCAAACGGCAATCTTGTGTTTGCGGCCACCCGTTTCATAAAAACGCTCCGCCCTGAAAAAGGCAATCGCTTCTTCCATGGCAAAAAAAGCGGACAGAGTTGCCTGAAGACGTTTGCCCTTGCTCGTACGTGCAAACCGCTTGGCCTCCTCGATCAGCTGATGTCCGATTCGTCTTCGCCGGTAATCCGGCCTGACATACAGTTTATCCAGAATCGCGTAAGGTTCTTCACGTATCTGCACAGGCATTCTGAAAACCGTACAGAATCCGACAGGATGACCTTTCGGTGATTTCGCCAAAAAGACAGCATAATCCGGCATATCCAGAAATTCTGGCAATTTTTCCACGATTTTCTGTCTGTCCGGTGCAAACCCGGATATTCCTGCATGCAAGGCGATTTCTTCCAGAAACTCGCACGTCAACACCACCAGGTTGCGCAAGTCATCCCCATCCGCTTTTCCGACCACTACATTCATTGTTTCCAGTTACACCCGCCACTGTATGCTGTCTGGGTTTCGAACGGTCTGGCTGTCGCGATCCGGACACCGGTATCCTTGCGTTTGACATAGGCAATCTGGCGATCCTTGTCTTCCGCCATCATATAATGGATTCCGGGTTGCAGATCGGCTTCGATTTTATAACATCGCAAATCTTCAGGCATCAAGACATGCCCTCCCTGAATATTCATGGCATAAATCACGTGCTTTCCGCTCGTGATGACATACACTACATGATCATACGGGTTGGGTGTATCCGCCAGATCGAGATGTTTGCCATCCAGTCCACGGAAAAACAGCGAACCTTCCTGAAGAAGGGCCGTCCTTGAGGGTTCATGCAATGGCGCACCATTAATGGCGATCTGTCTCGGTTTTGAACAGGCGGCCAGAAAAACAAACGATAGCAAAACGATACCTTTGAAAAAATGATGCATACCCCATCCATTAGCGAGAACGTACGGTTCTCTGAAAAAGTTTCCAGAGACCGCCGAGAATTACCGGAATAACCGCTGCACCGACACCAAGCAGCACTATCGTATTCAAATGGTCACGGATAATGGGAATATTGCCGAAGAAATATCCTCCCAGAACCAGCCCGACTACCCAGATAATGGCGCCAGCGACATTATAAAGCTGGAATTTTAACAGATGCATTTCCGTAACACCCGCAACAAACGGAGCAAAAGTCCGCACAAGCGGAACAAACCGGCACATGGTAATGGTTTTGCCGCCATGTTTCTCGAAAAACACATGGGTATAATGCAACGCCTTCCTGTCAATCCACCGGTAATCTCTGGTAAAAACCGCCCTGCCGATTTTCCTGCCAATGAAATAATTCAGATTGTCTCCCGCCACTGCGGCAATGATCAGCAGAACCATCAGCAATTCGACACTCATCGCGCCTGTCGCACAAAATGCCCCAGCAATGAACAGAAGGGAATCGCCGGGAAGAAAAGGCATGACAACCAGACCGGTCTCGCAGAAAACAATAGCGAACAGAAACGCATATACCCAGGTACCATATTGGGAAATGATCGTGCCCAATGCTCTATCGACATGCAGAATCACGTCAAGCAATTGCATGAAATCCATAATCGGACAAAATAGCAAAGAAAAAGACAGAATTGAAGTATAGAAGAAAATGGAATGAAAAATGGCTGATTTACTGACAGTTATCGTCTTTCTTCAATTCCTGAAGCATAAAAACCGGAGTTATCACAACATAATTCGCCTTGACCGACAGCCATGAGAATCCCGGAACCTTCTTTCCAGACGATATAATACTGTGTTATGGAAAACGACACCCGACAAACCGCCCCGTCAAAGACAGGGACCATAAAACTGCTGCCCGACACGCTCATCTCGCAAATTGCTGCAGGGGAAGTGGTAGAACGCCCATCGGCCGTCGTCAAGGAATTGCTGGAAAACGCCATTGATGCCGGTGCGACACAAATCGACATCCGGCTGGAAAACGGAGGTATCAGACGGATCGTCATCCGTGACAACGGCTGCGGCATTCCTCCGGAACAGCTTCAGCTTGCCCTGACCCGGCATGCCACGTCCAAAATCGCCTCACTGGAAGACCTTGAAAATGTTGCGACATTGGGATTTCGTGGAGAAGCGCTTGCCTCCATCGCTTCCGTCGCCGACATGACACTTCAGTCCAGAACGGCGGAAGAGCCTCATGCCTGGCAGATCAGGGGCAGCGATCCTTCCCGGACCCTGACCCCCGCTTCCGGAACCCTGGGAACACAGGTAGAAGTTCATGAACTGTATGCCAACACACCGGCACGCCGGAAATTCCTGAAATCGGAACAAACCGAATATGGCCATTGCGCTGAAATCGTCCGCAGGATCGCCCTGTCCCAACCCGGTATCCGGTTCACCCTCTCGCATAACGGAAAAATAACGGCGCAATACAATGCCAACAACCTGCCCCAGCGCTGCAACCAGATTTTTGGCGATACATTTTCCCAGACCCAGCTGCCAATCGATATCACTGTCGGCGAAGGCAGAGACGAATTGTCCCTGAACGGTTTCATCGGCCTGCCGACCTCATCCAGAACCCGCGGCGACATGCAGTACTTTTACGTCAACGGCCGCTTCGTCCGCGACAGGCTGCTGACCCATGCTGTCCGTGCCGCTTATGAAGATGTACTGCACGGCAACCGTTTTCCCGTTTACATCCTCTATCTGACACTGGATCCATCCCGTGTGGACGTCAACGTCCACCCTGCGAAAATCGAAGTCCGCTTCCGCGACAGCCGTTCGATCCACCATTTCATTTACCAGTCTGTCAGCCGCATGCTGGCGCAAACCATGGAACCAGCCCAGAACACGGAAGCAACCCCTGCCCCGGCAGCCATCCAGATATCCCCGGAACGGGAACCGGTTTCATGGCGAAACACTCCACCTCCAGCCCGTTTCCGGGTTGAACAGAAAACGGGATCGTACGGTACCCTTTTCAGGGAAACCATACGCCAGACACACGAAACACCGTCCACGCATTCCCTTCCGGTACAAACCGGAGATGGATTCGACTCCGTACAAAAGACCGGCAAGACAAACCCGGACAATACGGAAGACTTTCCTTTGGGATTCGCATTGGCGCAACTGCATGACATCTACATACTGGCCCAGAACCGGCAAGGACTTGTGCTGGTGGACATGCATGCCGCTCACGAACGTATCGTATATGAAAAACTCAAAAAAGCGCTTGATGACAAAAATCTGGAAACCCAGCCCCTGCTCATCCCGATCACACTGAAAACCAGCGAAGTCGAAACCGGCATCGTTGCAGAAAACCGGGAAACCCTGCTGGAACTGGGATTCGACATATCCATCGTGTCGCCCGGTTCCATCGCCATCCGGACCGTCCCTGTCCTGCTGAAACAGGCCGACATCCCGACCGTCATGCACAATATTCTTCGTGATCTGCATGAATATGGATCATCGCGTGTCCCGCAGGAGAAAAGAAACGAACTGCTGGCAACGGTTGCCTGCCACAATGCCGTCCGTGCCAACCGTACCCTGACCGTTCCTGAAATGAATGCCCTCCTGCGCCAGATGGAAATCACGGAACGTGCCGACCAGTGCAATCACGGCAGACCGACATGGACACAACTGGCCTTGTCCGATCTGGATGCACTTTTCATGCGGGGGCAATAAAAAAGCATGCATGATCAACAAAATAGAATAACGTATGATTCCCCAAGGCAATAT
>CAZRQR010000072.1:0-8997 GCA_964602435.1 uncultured Oxalobacter sp. | reverse complement strand
CCTTCAGAAATCAGATCCAGCACACGCGCATAGGCGGTATTGTGAAGATTATCCGTCTGTTCGACGGGAGTATGGCTGCCACCGCCTCTTTTTTGTATCCGATAGTATTCATTTCCGATCCATTGCGTAAATGCCTGCAGAAACGACTGCCGAACCGACTATCATGCGTCCGTAATCGAGCGGTACCGGATTGCACTGTGCCAGTGTCGCGCCGAACCAGACACCAACGGGAACGACATACCGGACATGTCCGCTGCTCCCATATCCTACCCCGGTACGATTTCACAGGCCTTGCCGCCGGGTGAGATCATGGCCGACCCGAGCGGTCCACCGCTATAGAAATACCATATTTTATCGGAGCGGATGCGGCGCAGTCTGGAAATGTCGCGCGACTCCGGCAGGAAAAAGATAACCGTCGAACAGTATCGGTCTCCGCCAAACATCGGAGAAAGCGCACCGGCCAGGATGATTCCTGCACCGCGGCAGGTTTCACGGTAATAACCGCCTTCAGGATGCTGCGCAAGACCCAGACGGTTGACCAGGATTTTCGCGTTCATTTCCCCTTCCTGTCATGCCGCTGACATATTTTCCGTTTATCCCGTTCCGGTCAGGCTTTTTCCGGATGCGGATATACCGGAAACAGCGGTGTTTCATCCGTCATTTCCGGTGATTGTCGTTTGCATGTCCACAGACCGGAAATATGCCACATACTGACATGCCCGTTTCCACCATTCTCATTTTTCATGATTTTTAGACGATTTTCATCCGTTTTAGCAAAAAATAGCGGTATTTTTAAGACATTTTCAAAAACCGTTAGGTATATCTTCCCGTTTTTTGCGATAATGTACCCTGTCATAGCAACTCTTTGATCATATATGGAATGGCTGTTTGACCCGGCTATCTGGATCGGTCTTTTGACTCTGGTTGTACTGGAAGTCGTCCTAGGTATCGACAATCTCGTTTTCATCGCCATTCTGGCCGACAAACTCCCCGTAAAAGAACGCAATCACGCCCGGCTGACCGGGTTGATTTTGGCCATGATCATGCGGCTCAGCATGCTGTCGCTGCTGTCATGGATGGTCACGCTGACCAAACCGATCTTTTTCATTTACACCCTCTCCTTTTCAGGCCGCGATCTCATTTTGCTGATCGGCGGCATTTTCCTGCTGTTCAAGGCCACAATGGAACTGCACGAACGGCTGGAAGGACGGCCGCACCATCAGGACGAACAGCGCGTTTTCCCGAGTTTCTGGGTTGTCGTCACCCAGATCGTCGTGCTGGACGCTATTTTCTCGCTGGATTCCGTCATCACCGCCGTCGGTATCGTCACCCATCTGCCCGTCATGATAGCCGCCGTCGCTATCGCCGTCTGCATCATGGTCTGGGCATCCAGACCGTTGACCGAATTCGTCGGCAAGCACCCGACCGTCGTCGTGCTCTGTCTGGCTTTCCTGCTCATGATCGGCCTGTCGCTGATCGCCGAATCGGTCGGTTTCCACATTCCGAAGGGATACCTGTACGCCTGCATCGGTTTCTCCGTCCTGATCGAAATATTCAACCAGATCGCCCAGCACAATTTCATGAAACACATGGCGCAGATCCCACTGCGTGACAGGACGGCCGACGCCGTGTTGCGTCTTCTTGGCGGCAAGACCCGCACCGAACCGCGCGAACTGGAAGCGGAAGAAAAGACGGTCATCGCCGAAGCGCCCGCCTTCGGAGAGGAAGAACGGAACATGGTTTCCGGCGTGCTAACACTGGGCGAACGGTCGATCCGTTCGATCATGACGCCCCGAAACGAGGTTACCTGGGTCGATCTGAACGACGATGCCGACAAGATCCAGGAACAGCTTCGCCACACGCCGCACAGCTTTTTCCCAATCGCCCGTTCCCGCCTCGACAATGTGCGCGGAATCGCCCGTGCACAGGATCTGATGGACGATCTGCATACTTACGGCAAAATCTGTGATGACAGTATCCGCGAGGCTGTCGTCATGCCGGAGTCAATCGGCGTGTTGCAGGCTATGGATCTGTTTAAAACATCCCGCGGACAGATGGCGCTGGTCGTCGATGAATACGGCTCCGTCGAGGGACTGGTGACGCCGATTGACATTCTGGAAGCGATTGCCGGCGAATTTCCCGACGAGGACGAACAGCTGTCGGTCATCGAAGTGGAAGACGGCGTCTGGGACATTGACGGCGCAACGGATCTGTACAGCGTGGAACAGACACTGGAAACCGATGGACTGGTCGATGAGGATCAGGAATACACAACCCTGAACGGTTTTCTGCTAGAGAGGTTCGGTTCGATGCCACAAGTGGGCCAGTCCTTCGAATATGACGGTTTCCGCTTCGAGGTGCTGGAAATGCACGGGCGCCGCATCCTGACCGTCCGCATCACCCGTCTGAAAAAACAGTACCCGGAAGCGGAAACTTCCTGATTTTCAGTCCCTGACTTCTCCACTTCCTTCCATTCCCGTCCATCCGGACGAATAACAAAAAGATACTGCGGAACCGCCGGACCAGACGACAACCGCTTTTTCCGGTACCGCCACTGTCCACCAAGCCTGCTTCGAGCAAACATGTGCCAGCCCCCTATTACCGCAGTGTCCGCACCGGGTCATTTTTTACGTTTCTTTTTCCGTTTTGCCTGCCTTTCTGTCCGGCAACTTGTTACAATGATTCCTTTTTCGCATGAAAAGGTGAACCGGATACACAGGACGCCTCGCATCACGAAAGGGATTTCAGGAGAATTTCATCGGTATGGACGGATTCATCGAACTGGTCAGACAATTCAACAGCTTCGTCAGCGGCCCCGTTCTGCTGCCGCTTCTGGCCGGTACCGGATTTTTTCTGACCATCGGTTATCGTTTCATGGTACAGCGCCGCATTCCCTTCGCATTCAGGATGATGTGGCGCGGGCGCCGGAAAAACAACGATGCAGGCGACATTTCCCCTTTCAACGCGCTGATGACCGCCATGTCCGCCACGGTCGGCACCGGCAACATCGCGGGCGTGGCCACAGCGATCTATTTCGGCGGACCAGGCGCCCTTTTCTGGATGTGGTTTATCGCACTGGCGGGCATGGCCACCAAGTTTTCCGAAGCGGCACTAGCCGTCCTTTACCGTGAAAAAGACGTGCTCGGCAATTATATCGGCGGCCCGATGTACTATATCCGGCACGGTCTCGGCGAAAAATGGAAATGGCTAGCATTCCTTTTCGCCGCTTTCGGGATGCTCGCCGGTTTCGGCATCGGCAATACCGTCCAGTCCAATTCCATCGCCGACGCCATGCGTCACACTTTCAGCATCGATCCGGTCGTTTCGGGTATCGTCACGGCCGTTCTGGTCGGGCTGGTTTTGCTGGGCGGTATTCGGCGCATCGGCGAAGTGGCGGGACGTCTTGTTCCCTTCATGGCGCTCTGCTATTTTGCCGCCGGTATCGTGATTCTGGCTCTGAACTGGACAGAAATCCCTTTCGCCATCGCTTTTATCGTCGAAAGCGCCTTCACGCCGGCTTCCGCCGTCGGCGGCTTTGCTGGTGCCACGGTCTGGAGTGCGATGCGTTTCGGAATCGCCCGCGGCATTTTTTCCAACGAGGCAGGCATGGGCAGCTCTCCGATCGCGCATGCCACCGCCAAAACCGACAGTCCCGCCCGGCAAGGAACGATCGCCATGCTCGGCGTGTTTCTGGATACCATCGTCATCTGTTCGATCACCGGACTGGTCATCGTCATTACCGGTGCATGGCAAAGCGGCGAGAACGGCGCCACCATGTCCGTCGTGGCTTTCGAAACGGCACTTCCCGGCGCAGGCCAGTATATCGTCAGTATCGGACTGGCCCTGTTCGCACTGACCACGATCATCGGCTGGAGTTTCTACAGCGAAAAATGCACCCAGTACCTGTTCGGCGTAAGAGCCATCAAACCGTTCCGCCTTCTCTGGGTTCTGTCGATCCCCGTCGGCACGCTGCCGTTCGTCGATCTCGGCGCCCTCTGGCTGGTCGCCGACACATTGAATGCCCTGATGGCGATACCGAACCTTATCGCCCTGCTTCTGCTCTCGCCGGTTCTGTTTAAAATCGCGCGCGAATACTGGAACGAGGTGGCCGCCGAAGAAAAAGCCCGCAGGGAAAAACGGGAAACGGAAACGATACTGTGACGCCTCCCGGCCAACACGCCCGTACACGTCTTTCCCATGCATCTTTCATGCCATCGTGCCTGTTGCGTCAAATCTGGCGGTATCCATACCGGTGCGATACCGCGTTTTCACATTTTTACCGGACGCCATGCAACCGGAACGATCTCTTTCCAGACCGGAAACGAAGCACGATCCATGACCGGCCCGCAGGGATGATCCGTACCATTTGCCGTCACGGTTCCGGCAGCAGAGAGGAACGGGCGAAAAGCACGACAATGGCGATGCCGATCAGCGCACACAACGCCCCGGTTCCGAATACGGACGAATAGCCCAGCGCGGTGGCCATGAAACAGGTGACCGGACCGGTGGCCGCGTAAGAGATGTCCTGAAACACCGCGTAACCACCCACGGCGGTCCCCCCTGACCTGCACAGAAACCCGCCTGACGACTTCCACACCCAGTGCCGTAAACATGAGCGAACAACCACAACCGATGGTCATCGCGCCGGCCAGCGCTATCTAGGGACTGCCTGAAAACAGGATGACAAGCTGCCCGACGGCCTCGACAGCCAGCGGAACCATCGCGACCCGGATGCCGTCGATCCTGTCAGGCAGATTGCCGAACAAGAGGCGTACCTCGACGAAAGCGACGCCGAAACAGGTCAGGTTCAACCCGGCATGTCCCCAGCCATTCGAAGTGAACAGCAACGACATGAAGGTACCGATCAGGACAAACCCGCATCCCTGCAAGGCCAGCGCCAGTCTCGGCTGCCAGACCATTTTCGCCATGACATGTCAAAACATCCTAGCGATGGATATCTGCCCGGACCGTACAGGAAGCAGGCTGCATCGGGCTTCCCATGAAAATACCGCACGAGCACAGGTGTCCCCCCTTTTTGCTGAAAAACAGGAATGCCTGAAACAGGACAAGGCCATGCGAGGGAAAAATCCGGCGTTCTCCGGACCACCGGGCAAAGAGCCTGCCCGCTCTTGCCCGACGCCATGCCAGAACAGACATGCCGGTGAAAAGGGAAAACCGCACGCCCGAAAGCATCCCGCCATACGTCATCGGTTTGGTTTTCAGGTCGTCCATTACCGGACTGGATGCCGGCAGATTCTATGCAACGGCTCGCCTTTTCCACGACGATGCGCCACATTCCAGCGGGACAAGGCGGCAAACCAGCCGGCAGGGCGAACCAGGAACCCGGCCGTCATCAGACGGTCTGTTCCAGATACGGATCGTCCTTCATCAGATAGTTGCGGATATAGTCGGCCGCGCCTTCTTCCAGCGTGTGGAATTTCACGTCACATCCGTACTTTTGCAGCCAGCCCATTTCCGCCTCCGTGAAGTACTGGTATTTGCCCCTGAGGTTGTCCGGCATATCGAAATATTCGATCCGTGAAGGCAATTCCATCGCGGCATAGACGGCATGAGCCAGATCGTTCCAGGTCCGCGCCTTTCCCGAACCGATGTTCAGAATCCCGTTAACTTCCGGATGTTCCAGCAACCAGTAAAGGACTTCGACGCAATCTTTCACGTACACGAAATCACGGAATGATTCCCCGTCGCCGTATTGCGGATTGTCCGATCTGAACAGGCGGATGGGAAGACCGTTTCTGATATCGGCATAAACCTTGCAGATCACGCTTTTCATGTCGCCCTTGTGGTATTCGTTCGGGCCGTACACGTTGAAGAACTTGACGCTGGCAATCGAGGAGAGACGCCCTTCACGATGCGCCCACATGTCGAAAAGTTGTTTGGACCAGCCGTACGCGTTCAGGGGTTTGAGCCTGACAGCCGTCTCGATGCTGTCTGAAAACCCCATCGAACCGTCGCCGTAGGTCGCGGCGCTGCTGGCATTGATGAAACGTACGCCTCTTTCCATCGCGCGGCGGCACAGCAACTCGCTGTACTTGACATTGTTGTGCATCAGGAAATCGACATTGCGCTCGGTCGTGGCCGAACAGGCGCCCAGATGGATGATGCCGTCTATTTCCCGGTGCAAGCGATTTTCATCCAGAATCTTCCAGAATTCATCCCGGTGGAGATAATCGGTGAATTTCCGGTTGACGAGATTGTGCCATTTTTCGCTGGAGGCGAGATTGTCCACCACTAAAATGTTGTCTATCCCCATCCGGTTCAGTTTCCAGATCATGGCACTGCCGATGAAACCCGCGCCGCCCGTCACAATATACATATGAATTCTCCCGTCATCCCGCCGTCAACACTATTCCGTACATCCGGCAAGCCAGTTGTCAAGCCGGAAACCGGCGAAATCCGTTTCCGGAAAAGGCTCCCGTTCTCCGGCAAAGGATATATCTTAATCGTTTTTCGGCGTTTTTTCGATATGGCCTTGCCTGCGGCGGCGAAATCCGCGCCCATGCACATCCCGTTTTCCGGCAACCGGAACGCTCATGACGCAGACGTTCCCGGACCGCACCCCATGCCGTTTCATGTCCCCTCTTTTTCGGGACATATCCTTCCTGCCGCAAACGTCAGTTCCGGCCGGCCTGTGCACGGCTTGTCCCTCGGATACCGGCGCTTTCACGCCATACGGGCGTTATCCTTAACTTATGGCAAACATGACTCGGAAGCCATGTCCTTATAATGGTACCGGCATCCAGTTCTGTTTTCCCTCCGAAGCGTGTCCATACCATGCACCGTTTGGGAAAATACGATAAGATTGGATTGTCCGTCTGCCACGGCTGGCAGCGATATGCCTTGTCGTCCCGACAACCAGAAAGGAGTCCCACATGATTTCAGGAAAACTGCCGGACGGCAGGACAAAATAAAAACCATAACCGCCCGCCTGATACCAGCGTGCCGGGCGATTCCCCGAAAACAGCCGAATCTTTGAAAAGAGCAGAAAGGAAATGACGATGTTCGGAAAAATCAGGGCGGGTTCTCTGGCCGCCATTTGCAGCGCTGCCTTCATGGCCGCATCCGGTATCCTGTGCACCATGAGCACGGCACATGCCCAGTATGTCGGTCCCAGCCAGGTCAAACCGTACAGGAACGTGGCGGAAATCCTGAAAGATCCTGCCGACGATACCCACGTCACGCTCAGAGGTCATACACCATGCAGCTGACGGACAAGATGTATCGCTTCACGGACGGATCAGCCCGAAAGAATTCGCCGGACAGCGCATCGACGACAAAACCTCGGTCGAAATCTGGGGCAAAATCCACAACGATCCGCTGCGCAAGGATCTGCACATTGATGTGAAGCGGCTGTGCATCACCCGATAACATACCACTCATGCCGGTTCCTTTCCGTGCGGCTTCATTCATAACCGGATAAAACCGTACGGTCGAAAGCAGTGCTGTGCCAGCAGCACACGCAACCCTTAAAACCCGACTGTAACCTGTAACCCGTAAAGGAGAAAACAATGCTCAAGAAAATCGCCGCCACCCTGCTCGTCGCATCCGGTATCATGTGCGCTGCCGGTACAGCCAACGCGCAATATGTCGGTCCCAACCAAGCCGCATCGTACAACAACGTTGCCGACGTCCTGAAAAACCCGGTCGATGACGTCTATGTCACCCTGCGCGGCAAGATCGTTTCCCGCATATCCGGCGACAAATACCAGTTCAGCGACGGCACCGGCACGATCACGGCAGAAATCGACAACAAATACTTCGCCGGCCAGCGTGTCGATGCGAACACCCAGGTCGAAATCTGGGGCGAAATCGACAAGGATCTGATGCGCGCACCTGAAATCGACGTCAAGCGCGTCACCATCATCCGGTAAACCCTTCATTCACCCGTGAAACGGAACGGCATTGCCCGTTCCGTTTTGCCCTCACGAACGTCATCCCAAAGCGCCGTTTCGCACCGTCTGTCCCCGGAATACGGCACTCTCCGTCTTTCTCCTGACACAACACATTGCCAAACAGCCGTTTTTCCGATACATTTCCGCCTGCCTGAAATCCCGGCCTGAAAGCGCCCGGCAGGGCCGAGACATTCATCTGACATTCTATCCGACCGGAATATTCGTGAGACCCACTCTTTACTATGACGTCCGCCTGAAAGGCATTTCCCCGTCCGGCAACGGCGACAGGCTGGTTATCGAGTACCAGGACAAGAAACTTCTGCTGCCTGCCGATTCCGCCAATGCGCAATACCACGACAAACACCTGAAAGCATCCGGAAACGAAACAGGCCCGATCGGGCTGGCCAGACTGGTACGCAGACGGACAAACGGCAACCGCCGTTCCACAGCATCCTACCGTTTCGATGCCTATTGCGACCAGACACTCCGCCGCGCATTCGATCTCGACGATTACGAATACATCGACAGCGACCACAATCTGAACTGTATCGGCTGGCGCAACGGAAAAAACCCAGACGGATTTCTGGCGCCACGCGGGATCATTCCGGGCGAAGACGGCCGTTTCGTCTCGGACAATACGGAAAAGCATCCACTTGCCATCCCGTTCGAATTCATCGAGCTGGCCACGCGCATGAAAACGGATCCGGCCACCCTCCTGAAAATTTTCATCGCCGACGCATGCAACCTGCAAAGCACACCGGAACTTCCCCGCGCCGACGGGTTTTCCGGCCGTGGAACCGAAGCGTCCAGAAAGGTGCGCGACTATCTCCGCACGGCATGGCGGCTTAAAAAGGATTTTTTCTGAACGTTTTTTTGCCGTACGGCCGTCCCGGTGGCCCCCGCCGCGCCGGCCTTTTGCTGCACGCATTTTTCCGGACAGCACGCCCGTGTTTTGCCCAAAAATGGCCGGTGTGATATGATTAGCGCAGGTTCCATCGCCTTCATTCCGGCAGAAAGGCTCTTCCGGACATCACGGAGTGCCTGCCGGCAAGGACGTTTTATCAGCCGTGCCGTAAAACCCCGT
>CAZRQR010000071.1:0-9161 GCA_964602435.1 uncultured Oxalobacter sp. | reverse complement strand
ATTATAGAAGAGTTTAATACTCCTTACAACAGCGCCTTATATCCTCTTCCTGAAGGCCGAGGCTTTACGGCGCAATAGGTAAAAATTCACTAGCCTTTACTTGTTGAAAACATGTTACCTGAAAATGATCGGCGAAGATCATTTGGGACGTGAATGATTCAAAGGAAATATCGCAAGGTTATGTATGTTGACAGAGCATTTGCCGGCGGTATTTCGCTGGTCTCGATTTATACATCATTGGCCAGTTTTCCGCTGGAGAATTGCCTGTCCAAGCAAAACGACGGACATGGCATAGAAATAGCTTCTGTTATAGTGTGTAATGGCAAAAAAATTGTCCGTTCCGATCCAGTACTCTGTGGCAGAAGAACCGTTGGGCAGATCGATTAATCCGAAAAGCGTATGATCCGGAATGTCTGTACCCGGGTCAATGCACTCGTTCCTCAATTGATCTGGCGTGAATCTGGCTGCAAGGCCTTGCCTGAAAAGGGTCTCGCCGATTGTGCAACCGGACATTTTCCGGGCGGGAAAAACGATAGGCAGTTTTTTGTTCCATCCGTGTCTGGACAGAAAATTGGCAATGCTGCCTATGGCGTCGACTGGCGAATTTTCAAGATCGGTTTTTCCGTCACCGTCGAAATCAACGGCATATTGCCGTATGCTCCCGGGCATGAATTGCGGATATCCTATGGCTCCTGCATAGGAGCCATAGTAATTCATGGGGTCGGTTCCTGTTTCTCTGGCCAGAAGCAGAAGATTCTCGAGTTCCTTGCGAAAGAACGCTTTTCGTGCCGTCCGGTTTGCCGTTTCGGGATAGTCGAACGCCAATGTGGCAAGCGTATCAATCGTCCTGTAGTTACCGGTGTAATTGCCATAAACCGATTCGATTCCGAGAATGCTGACAATGATATGGGGAGGGACTCCATATTTTTCTTCAGCCATGTCCAGATATTTTTCATATTTGTTCCAGAACCGGACGCCGGCCGATATTCTTGCCGGTTCGATCATTCTCTTGCGGTATGCCTGCCAGTTTTTCGGCTTTTGTGTACTGGAAGGTGTTACAAGCCTGATAACAGCCGGATCAGGTTCGATCTGACTGAAAAAGTCATTCAGTTCCGTTTCGTCAAAGTGATGTTTTGCGGAAACTTCACTGACGAAATCCGAGACTGATTGACGGAATGCATGGTGTTTGTTCGTTTTTTCCACAATATCCATGTCCGGGTCGGAATATGGGCTGGAAAGAACGGATTCCTGATGGTTGTCGGACGTATGGATCATGCAGCCGTAAAGAGGCAGAAAAAGAAAAATAAAAATCAGGCTGATTCCGGTTTTGAGGGTGTGGCAGATTTTCGGCATGGATTTTTTGCTTTTCTGGATATTCTTTTTGAAAATTCCTGTCAGAGTATAGCAAGTGATTTGAGCGGACCGGGTCTATTTCTCAAAGACAGGAAGGGACCGCTTGTGCATCGCACGGCTTTTCTGATTCGTCAAAACCGGAATATAAGGTTGCATTTCAGGGAAAATGGCGGCCGATCTGACATGTATTTCGGGGTTTTCCTGTCAGAGATCGCAAAGTGGCGTGGAATGCCGTATCATCTTTTTTCAGGACGCAACCAGATGGACATGTTCAGGCAATTTTCCTGCAGTTGCCACGTTGCAGGATTTTGCCGATTTCGACCGAACGATTATTATGACTACCGCTATTTATTTTCATCCGATTTGCCAGTTGCATGAAATGGGGGCGCATCATCCCGAATCGCCAGCACGCATGAAAACCATGATGAACGCTTTTCGTGAAAGCGGGCTGGATCGTTTTCTGGAATACCGTCTTTCACCGGAAGCAACCGAACAGGATATCCTGCGTGTTCATACCCAGGATATGATCAACAAGGCAAGAGACAATGTTCCCGAACCCGGGGATTATTATCCTCTCGATGAAACGCCGTTGAATCACTATAGCTGGAGAGCTGCCCTGAGAACTACCGGTGCAGCGCTGGCGGCAACCGATGCAGTTTTGTCCGGCGAGATACGGAATGCATTTTGTATCGAACGGCCGATCGGCCATCATTCGACGGTCGGGGAGGCCATGGGTTTCTGTGTGTTTAACAGTCTGGCGGTGGCTGCCAGGCATGCAGTCAAGGTGCACGGGCTTGAACGGGTTGCCATTGTCGATATTGATGTACATCACGGTAATGGTACGGAAGATGTTTTTGCCTATGAATCAGGTGTCATGATGGTCAGCTATTACCAACAGTATCTTTATCCGTTCTGCGGGAATGAAAGGGAAAGGGCGCATATGGTGAATGTGCCGGTTCCGCCCGGAACAGGAGGGGATGTCATCCGTCAGGTTGTGACGGAAAAATGGCTGCCGGCACTTCATCGGCATAAACCCGAGATGATTTTCATTTCAGCCGGCTTCGATGCCCATCGTGATGATCCGCTGGGTGACATGAATCTGGTCGAAGAAGATTATGCCTGGATAACACGGCAGGTGATGGAAATCGCCGATCAGTATAGTCAGGGACGTATCGTCAGTTTTTCCGAAGGAGGGTATAACCTGAAAGCGCTGGCAGGCAGTGTCGTCGCCCATGTGAAAACACTGGCGGGACTGGATTGAGGGGCAGATGATGGCGATCCAGTGGTTTCCGGGGCATATGAATGCCGCACGGAAAAAAGCAGCGGAAACGATGGAGATGACGGATCTTGTCATGGAGGTTCTGGATGCGCGTCTTCCCGCTGCCAGCAGCAATCCGATGGTGGAGGAATTGCGACGCTACAGGCAGCGCCCCTGTCTGAAAATACTGAACAAGAATGATCTGGCCGATCCTGCCGTGACCGAAGAATGGCTGGATTATTTCAATCGTCAATCCGGTGTGAATGCCGTTGCGATTTCCTGCAGAAATCCTTCGGAAGTCGCAAAACTTCCCGGACTTTGCCAAAGGCTGGTTCCTCATCGTACCGGCCCCGGAAAACCAGTCAGGATAATGATTATGGGAATACCCAATGTGGGGAAGTCAACGTTGATGAACATGTTGCTGAAGCGGCGTGTCGCTGCCGTGGGGGATGAGCCGGCCGTCACTAAAAGCCAGCAGCGGCTTTATCTGAACAAGAATATGGTGTTGACCGATACGCCGGGGATGTTGTGGCCGAAAATCGTTTATCCAAGTGACGGCTATATGCTGGCAGCCAGTCATGCTGTCGGAATAAACGCACTGGTCGAGGAGGAAGTCGCCGCTTTCCTCGGTGATGTATTGTTGGAGAGATATCCTGATTTGCTGGCTGCAAGATACAGGACGTCAGTCGAGGGATTGGATGGAATCGGGTTGACGGAAATGATCGCCGGCAGGAGGGGGTTCAAACTCAAGGGAGGCGCACCGGATGTGAAGAAAGGCGCCCATGCGCTTTTGCAGGATTATCGTAATGGTGCGATCGGCCGTATAAGTCTTGAAACACCGGAAAGCCGCCGGAATATGATTCAGGCGCATCACGAAGCCGGAAAAGAGTGAAAGCATGTTTTCCGGCTCTCGGTTTTAGAGGGCTTTCCGATTTATAATGATTCGCATGAAGCCAATTGCACCAGGAACTGTTATTTTTCACCGGTATCGCGGTTATGGCGTATTGACGGCTGTCAATTTGCTGACAGGCTGGGTTTCGGCACGTTTCGGCAATGAACAGCGCTGTCTTGACCTGAATCTTTCTTCTGACGAGGTCCAGCATGCCGATGGCGAACCGATTCTTTTCAGACTGGCAGCCCCAGACCGCATGCCACATGCACGGTTAATGGATATGGTTCGAAAATTGCACAGCGCCGGTTACCAGCGCTTGTATCTGCATTCATGGCCGAAAGAGTCTGGTCTCCACTGGCGGTGGCATCTTTTCACCGGATGCAGAAACTGGTTCCAGCGCCCCTGGCGTGAGGGCTGGTATGGTTCGGGAGCGGATTACATTTTCAATCCGGTGATGGGTTGGGGTGATTTGCCCGGCGCGACGACCGATGAACTGATTGATGCGTTGTCAAGATTCGATCCTGAAGGGCTGGCGCAGGCTTTGGGCGAGGATGAGGAACATACTTTATGGTTCAGCCGGGTATGCAAGGCATTGCTTCCGGGGTATATGTACAGTCTTGAAAAACGCCTGAATCCGGATGGTTCTTTTTCGGATATCCTGCCGGTTTATCCTGTCAGACAGGGGATGTCGGCTTATGATGGTCCTTCGTTGCACTGTCCTCCGGGATGGAACAAACGTTATCGTACTGATCCGGTTGTCCGGGATTATTTCTGCTTTTTCTAGGTGCAAAACAAATGGCGCTTCATATTATCGCCACTGGCGGAACTTTCGAAAAACATTATGACGAAATCAGTGGTCAGCTGGTATTTGGAGAAAGCCATATACCGCTGCTTCTGAAGCGTGCTCGTGTGTCCGTTCCCTGCACATTTGAAACAGTTTGCATGCTGGACTCACTGGATATGCAACCTTCCGACCGTCTGAGAATACTGAAGTCCTGTTCGGATGCAATAGCACGGAAGATCGTTGTTGTCCATGGAACGGATACAATGCAGGAAACGGCAGTTGTGCTTGGCAGCTCGGCTCTTGAAAAAACGATTGTTCTGACGGGTGCCATGATTCCTTATGAATTTGACAATTCCGATGCTTTCTTCAATTTCGGTTTTGCCATGGCAGCTGCCGGGGTATTGCCCTATGGGGTCTATATTTCGATGAACGGTCGTATTTTCGAATGGGATCGCGTCCGGAAGAACCGGCGGGAAGGCCGGTTTGAAGAAGTGGGGTAAACGCCATGTCGGCGTTGCCGGTTATTAATTTTTGAGGGAAGCTGTTTTCAATGAATATCGTTATTCTGGCTGCAGGCATGGGAAAACGCATGCATTCGTCATTGCCTAAAGTATTACATCGGCTTGCCGGCAAACCGATGCTTGAGCATGTCATTGCAACGGCAAGGGCACTGGCACCGGAAAAGCTGGTGATTGTTTACGGGCATGGTGGCGAACAGGTATTACAGCAGGTAACCGGTACGGATCTGGTATTTGTGAAGCAGGAGCCGCTGTTGGGAACAGGGCATGCCGTCATGCAGGCATTGCACGAGCTGGATGAATCGGTCTCGACGCTGATTCTTTATGGCGATGTTCCCATGATCGGAACAGCTTCGCTCGAGCGGCTGGTTTCCGCTGCAGGCAAGGAGAAACTGGGCATTCTGACGGTGGAGATGCCGGATCCGACGGGCTACGGACGCATTATTCGTGTGGACGGGAAAATCAGAAGGATTGTCGAGCAAAAGGATGGCAACAGGGAAGAGCTGGCCGTCAGGGAAATCAATACCGGCATTATGGCCGTACCCACGGTTTCATTGAAAAAATGGTTGTCATCTCTGACCAATGATAATGCTCAGGGAGAATACTATCTGACGGACATCGTTTCGAAAGCTGTTTCTGAAAATGTCGATGTTGTCTCATCCCGACCGGATAATATCTGGGAAACGATGGGAGTCAACAGCAAAAAACAGCTGGCCGTGCTGGAGCGCCTTTACCAGCAAAATGTCGCTTCCCGTTTGCTGGATGAGGGGGTCGCTTTGGCTGATCCGGCACGAATCGATGTCAGAGGGTCCCTGCAATGCGGACGTGATGTTTTTATCGATGTCAATTGCGTTTTCGAAGGGGATGTCGTACTGGCCGACCATGTTGTGGTCGGCCAGAACTGTGTTATACGGAACTGTTCTGTTGGTGCGAATGCCGAAATCCGTCCGTTCTGTCATCTGGATGGCGCGAAAATCGGGGCGGGATCGCTTATCGGCCCTTATGCGCGTTTGCGTCCGGGTGCTGAGCTGGGAGAGGAAGTACATATCGGCAATTTTGTCGAGGTCAAAAACAGCCATATCGCATCGCAAAGCAAGGCGAATCATCTCGCCTATGTCGGAGATTCGACTGTCGGCAGCCGGGTCAATATAGGCGCCGGTGCAATCACCTGCAATTATGATGGCGCCAACAAGCACAGGACGATTATCGGGGATGACGCCTTTATCGGTACCAATTGCGAGCTGGTGGCGCCTGTCAAAGTTGGCAGCGGTGCGACGATCGGTGCAGGAACGACTTTGACAAAGGATGCTCCGGCCGGTTCGCTGACAATATCAAGGGCTCGTCAAACGACGATAAATGACTGGAAAAGGCCGGTAAAATCAAAAAAATAATCTCTTTTTCCGTGAAAATTGACGGATCACAATTTTTTCGAAAATGGTGCAGGCAAAGTGCCTAAATCAGCGCAATTCCTGTTATATTGTTGATGAGGTCGCCTTTGCCGGATAAAAGGCGGCATTCCATAATGGAAGAATCTTGCCTTCGCCAATCCGTCGTCAGTGCGTTTTATTACGGTTGTCGTTCGCTCACCATTGCCTGAAACATGTAAGTCCGGTTTGCCATATTCGGCTGGCTGGATGTGAAAGAATAGAAAGGAAATGAATATGGGTATGAATGCGGAAAAGCTTGATCAGAGCGCAGAGCCACTTTCTCCAGATATGTTGCGGAAGATAAATGCCTATTTCAATGCGGCAAACTATCTGTCAGTCGGACAAATCTATTTGTATAACAATCCGTTGCTGAAAGAGCCTTTGAGTCCGGACGATATCAAGCCCAGGCTTCTGGGGCACTGGGGAACGACACCGGGATTGAATTTTATTTATGTCCACATGAACCGGGTCATCAAGAAATATGATCTGGACATGATTTTTGTGACCGGGCCCGGTCACGGTGGTCCTGCACTGGTTGCCAATACTTATCTGGAAGGGACTTACAGCGAGTTTTATCCGAATGTCTCCGAAGATGAGGATGGGCTGAAAAAGCTGTTTACCCAGTTTTCCTTTCCGGGAGGCGTCCCAAGTCATACGGCTGCGGAGACTCCCGGCTCGATACATGAAGGCGGAGAACTTGGATATGCCCTTTCCCATGCCTTCGGTGCCGCATTCGACAATCCCGATCTGATCGTAACTTGTGTTGTCGGTGACGGTGAGGCGGAAACGGGACCGCTGGCAACAGGCTGGCATTCCAACAAATTCATCAATCCGGTGTACGATGGTGCCGTTTTGCCGATCCTTCATCTGAACGATGCGAAAATTGCCGGGCCGACTATATTGGGACGGATACCGCCGAAAGAACTGGATGAACTGATGCGTGGGTATGGTTATGAGCCTTATTATGTGGAAGGTTCGGATCCGATGGTCATGCATCAGAAGATGGCAGCGACACTGGATATAGTAATTGTCCGGATCAAACAGATACAATCAGATGCACGGACAAACGGATATTCGACGCGTCCGAAATGGCCGATGATTGTATTGCGCAGCCCGAAGGGCTGGACAGGACCGGGTATCGTTGATGGAGAACAGGTTGAAGGAACGTTCCGTTCCCATCAGGTTCCGGTAAATGAAGTGAAAACCAATCCGGCGCATCTGAAGATACTGAATGACTGGCTGTTGAGCTACAAACCTCACGAGTTGTTCGATGAGCGCGGGAAGCTGAAACCCGAACTGGCCGAGCTGGCACCGAAAGGCGACAGAAGAATGGGCGCCAATCCGCATGCCAATGGCGGTATTCTGCTGCGTGAATTGCGTATGCCTGATTTCCGGAAATATGCGGTGGATGTTCCTTCGCCAGGAGTTGTCGTGGCCGAAAGTACGCGCGTTCAGGGCAATATGATCCGCGATGTCTTTGTTCTGAATGAAGAAGCCAGAAATTTCCGTGTATTCTGTCCGGACGAAACATCGTCCAACCGCTGGAACGCCGTTTTCGAGGTGACCGAGCGGACGTTCATGGATGAAATCAAGCCAACAGACGACAAGGTTTCACATACCGGCCGGGTTCTGGAAATGTTGTCCGAACACCAGTCAGAAGGATGGCTGGAAGGATATCTGTTGACGGGAAGGCATGGATTCTTCCCGTGTTATGAAGCGTTCATCCATGTCGTCGATTCCATGTTCAACCAGCATGCAAAATGGCTGGAAGTCTGCCGGCGTATCCCGTGGCGTCGCCCGATCGCATCCCTGAATTATCTGCTGACATCCCATGTCTGGCGTCAGGACCATAATGGGCTGAGTCATCAGAATCCGGGATTTATCGATCTGGTCATGAACAAGAAGGCCGATATCACCCGTGTCTATCTTCCGCCTGATGCGAACTGCCTGTTGTCCGTCACCGACCATTGCCTGCGCAGCCGGCATCGTATCAATGTCATTGTGGCAGGCAAACAGCCGGCCTTGCAGTATCTGAATATGGATGAGGCGATCAGGCACTGTACGGCAGGTATTGGTATCTGGGAGTGGGCAAGTAACGACAAGGGTTCCGAGCCCGATGTCGTCATGGTCTGCTGCGGGGATGTCCCGACGCTTGAAACACTGGCTGCGGTCAAGATACTGAGAGAACATATTCCCGAGTTGAAGATCAGAGTGATCAATGTAGTCAATCTGATGACCTTGCAGCAGCCCAGTGAGCATCCGAATGGCTTGTCGGACAGGGAATTCGATGTCCTGTTTACCAAGGACAAACCGGTTATCTTCGCCTATCATGGCTATCCTTGGCTGATTCACCGGTTGACTTATCGCCGTACGAATCACAAGAATTTCCATGTCCGTGGTTACAAGGAAGAAGGGACAACCACCACGCCGTTCGATATGGTTGTGATGAATGATTTGGATCGCTATCATCTGGCAGGTGATGTCATTGACCGTTTGCCAAGTCTGGGATCGAAAGCCGCGTATACCAAGCAGTATTTGCGCAACCGCTTGCTGGAACATAAGGCATATGTCTACAAATATGGTGAAGACATGCCTGAAATCCGTGACTGGAATTGGGCGGACGGCAAATCCTGACCGTTGAAAGAAAAGTGGGGGCAGGCAGCCCGCCCCCTCTGGGGTTCAATTCTTTAAGGACATGCTTGGCAAAGAGGGTGAGTTCAATTTCGGGGGCAACCATCCTTTGGAGAATGTCTCCCACTTCTGCTTTCTCTTGTATTTATTTTACGGGAGACAATTTGCAGTAGAGGATACTGATCATTTTCTATTGCCAAGAAAAGGTTGACAACATTTGCAAAAATCGGTATAAGTAAACTACAAGTCCAAGTCTACTGTATTGAAACGGTCTCCGGATCGGCTGAAATCACCAAAA
>CAZRQR010000070.1:0-9427 GCA_964602435.1 uncultured Oxalobacter sp. | reverse complement strand
GCAGTTGCGGCAGGATATCCAATCGCGCTTCAACAGATTCGGGCGGGATACCGTGGTAGGCGCGAGTCCGGGTCGTGGCGATATTCCGGTCCCGTATGAGGACAGGGTCGTTTGAACAGAAAAGCTGTCCTGCCAGCATTTTTTCTTTTTCGGAGAATATGGTCATCTTTTCCGTCCGGATGCCGGTCAATGTGATTGTTCCCAGATAGCGTTGATTGCGGAGACGGCTGCAAGACCTGCCGTTTCGGTTCTCAGTATTCTGGGGCCCATGGACAGGAAAATGACTCCGTTTTGGCGTGCAAGTTCCTCTTCTTCCGGAGAGAAACCGCCTTCCGGGCCGATCAGCAACGTGACGTCATGTGGAGTCTGTCCTGCAATCCGGGATGCCAGCGATTCGGTGGCGCGCGGACTGAACATCATGGCGGATGAAGCGGAAAGGGATGATATGCAATCGCTGAAACTGACTGGCGGGGTGATATCGGGCAGACGGTTTCTTCCGCATTGTTCGGAAGCGGAGATGACGATTGATTGCCAGCGTGACAGCCGTTTTCCGGCACGTTCGGCATTCAGCCGGACAACGGAACGCAGGGTCATGACCGGCACGATTTTCTGAACGCCCAGTTCAACGGCTTTTTCAATGATCCAGTCCATTTTTCCGGCTTCAGGGATGCCCTGTGCCAGTGTTATCTTGTAGGGAAGTTCCGTTTCGTGTCCGGAAAAAGAGATGATTTCCGCTTTTGTCTGATGGCGTTGCATGCTGACGATTTTCGCATGGTATTCACCTCCCTGGCCGTTGAAAAGTGTAATGTCGTCACCGGGAGACAGGCGTAACACCATGATGTGTCTGGCCATATCTCTGGGCAGGTCGATGCTTGTCCCTGTAACGAGCGGGAAATCGTAAAAAAGGCGGGTCATATCAAATCGGGGACAATTGATTGATTTTAATCTGGCGAATACTCTCTGATAGAATACAGGGAAAAGCCCGGTTAGCGTAATTAATCTGTTACGCCTTTTATCCTTTCACTGATTTGGCAGTTATGAACAATACATTACCTGTTACGAAAATGGCCAGCGCAATCCGTGCGTTGGCGATGGATGCAGTTCAAAAAGCGAATTCCGGACATCCTGGCATGCCGATGGGTATGGCTGACATTGCGGTAGCCCTGTGGGCAGGGCATTACCGGCACAATCCTGCCAATCCGCACTGGTTCAACAGGGACCGTTTCGTTTTGTCCAACGGACATGGTTCGATGCTCCAGTATGCATTGCTGCATCTGACAGGTTATGACCTGTCGATGGAAGATATCAGGCAATTTCGCCAGTTCCATTCCAGAACGCCAGGACATCCGGAGGTTCATGTGACACCGGGAGTCGATACGACAACCGGCCCGCTCGGGCAGGGTATTTCCAATGCGGTCGGTATGGCGCTGGCTGAAAAATTGCTGGCGCAGGAATTCAATCGCCCGGGTTTCGATATCGTCGATCACCATACATATGTGTTTCTTGGCGATGGTTGTCTGATGGAAGGCATTTCACATGAATCCTGTTCACTGGCTGGGACGTGGAAGCTGAACAAACTGATTGCTTTTTACGATGACAATGGCATTTCCATTGACGGAAATGTCAGGGGGTGGCTCACGGACAATACTCCGGAGCGTTTTGAAGCGTATGGATGGAATGTGATCCGTGATGTGGATGGTCATGATGTGGCGGCTGTTGATACGGCGATCATTGCTGCACAGCGGTCCGACAAGCCGACGCTGATTTGCTGCAAGACGATTATCGGAAAAGGATCTCCCAACAAGGCCGGGCTGAACAAGGCGCATGGTTCTCCGCTTGGGGATGAGGAAATTGCGGCAACCCGTAAGGCCATTGGCTGGGATTATCCGCCGTTTGTTGTTCCTGAAGACGTTTATGGAGCTTGGGATGCACGCAAAAAGGGAAATCAGCTCGAATCGGCATGGAATACCCTTTTTGCAAAATACAGTGAAAAGTATCCGAAAGAAGCCGGTGAACTGATGCGCCGTATTTCCGGCGAGTTGCCTTCCGGTTTCGACGAAACCGTTCGGGGTTATATCGCCGATTGTGTTGCCAGAAAAGAAAATATCGCTACCCGCAAGGCCAGCCAGAATGCCATTGAAGCACTTGCTCCCGGATTACCGGAATTTTTGGGGGGATCGGCTGACCTGACGGGGTCGAATCTGACGAACTGGAAGGAAAGCGTTGCCATTCGTGGCGGGCAGGCCGGCAATTACATCAATTACGGTGTTCGTGAGTTCGGCATGTCGGCCATTATGAATGGAATCATGCTGCATGGCGGTTTCATTCCGTTTGGCGGCACGTTCCTGACGTTTTCTGATTACTGCCGCAATGCCATCCGCATGTCGGCACTGATGCAGATCGGTACGATCTATGTATTCACTCATGACTCTATCGGAGTCGGTGAGGACGGGCCGACCCACCAGCCGATTGAGCAGATCGCCAGCCTGAGGCTGATCCCGGGTCTGGAAAACTGGCGTCCGTGCGATACGGTCGAAACAGCCGTTGCATGGGGAAGCGCTGTCAGAAACCGCAAGGTTCCCAGTGTTCTGATTCTGTCCCGCCAGAATCTTCCGTTTTTTGAGCGTACACAGGAACAGATAGACAATATCAGCAAGGGTGCATATGTCCTGAAAGATGTGCCGGATGCAAGAGTCGTTCTGATCGCGACCGGTTCTGAAGTGGATCTGGCCATGAAATCGGCAGAAGAACTGGCCCGGAAAAATATACCCGCCAGAGTGGTATCCATGCCTTCGGCGGACGTATTCGACAGGCAGGATGCCCTTTATCGCAACAGTGTCCTGCCGGCCGGACTGCCGAGAGTAGCGATCGAAGCGGCAGCCTCCGATTACTGGCGCAAGTATGTCGGGCTTGATGGTGACGTTATCGGGATGGAGTCTTTCGGTGAATCCGCTCCAGCCGGTATCCTTTTCAGGCATTTCGGTTTTACTGTGGATAATGTCGTTTCCAGAGTCGAAGCGGTTTTGAGCAGATGACAAGTATTCCGTGCGGACTTTCACGAAAGGTCCGCATATCCTACAATTGGGTTTTTTAAAATATTCAGGAGTGAGTTTATGGCTATTCGCGTGGCAATCAATGGTTACGGTCGTATCGGAAGAAATGTCCTTCGCGCCCATTATGAGTATGGCAAGCAGCATGATATTGAAATTGTTGCCATCAACAATCCCGGCGAAATCGATACAATTGCACTCCTGACCAGATACGATACGGCGCATGGCAAGTTTCCTGCCGAAGTTTCTGTCGAGGGCAATGAACTGATTGTCAATGGCGATAGAATCCGCGTGACCGGTGAACGGGATCCGGAAACACTTCCGTGGAAAGAACTCGGCGTTGACGTCGTTCTTGAATGTACCGGTATTTTCACTTCCAAGGCTACGGCATCTGCCCACCTTCGTGCCGGCGCAAAAAAGGTTATCATTTCAGCACCAGGCGGTAAGGATGTGGATGCCACAGTTGTTTACGGGGTCAATCAGCATGTCCTGAAAGCGGGTGATACCGTCATTTCAAATGCTTCCTGTACGACGAATTGTCTGGCTCCGGTTGCACTGGCATTGAATGAAGGGCTTGGAATTGTTGACGGGCTGATGACGACGGTTCATTCCTATACCAATGACCAGGTGCTGACCGATGTCTATCATCGTGATCCAAGGCGTGCACGTGCAGCGGGCCTGAATATCATTCCGACCAGAACAGGTGCTGCGGCAGCTGTAGGCCTCGTTCTTCCTGAACTCAATGGCAAGCTGGACGGTTTTGCCATGCGGGTTCCGACGATCAATGTTTCCGTTGTCGATCTGACCTTCAATGCGTCGCGCAAGACTTCAGTTGAAGAGGTGAATGAAGTCGTGAAGAAAGCTTCGGAAGGCAAACTGAAAGGTATTCTGGCTTATAATATTGAACCGCTGGTATCGTCTGATTTCAATCACAATCCGGCGTCCAGTATTTTCGATGCCACTCAGACCCGGGTCGTCGATGGATCGCTGGTAAAAATCCTGTCTTGGTATGACAACGAGTGGGGATTCAGCTGTCGTATGCTGGATACCACAGTAGCGCTTTGGAACGCCCGATAAATCGCAGGCAGTTTTTCAGGTTCTAAAGGCGCTCCTTTTCAGAGCGCCTTTTTTGCAAAGGTGAATCATTTTGTTGGCATAATTTCCGTATTTTTAAAATGAAAAAACGCTATCTGGGAAATGGCGTTGTCGTATCAAGAAAATGGAGGAGGAATTATGGTTACCCGAGAAGATGTTCTGTCCGCTTTTCAGTTTCGGCATGCAACCAAGAAATTCGATGAAACAAAAAAGATTTCCGATCAGGATTTCAACGTCATTCTCGAAGCGGGCCGTCTGTCTCCCAGTTCCTTTGGTTTTGAGCCATGGCGGTTTGTCGTCATTCAGAATACCCAGCTGAGAAACGAACTGAAGGCAGTAACCTGGGGAGCGCAGGGACAGTTGCCCACAGCAAGCCATTATGTGGTCATACTCTGTCTCAAGGGGGGCATGAGGTACGATTCTTCCCATGTAACTCACATGATGCGCGATATCCAGCGTCTTTCTCCCGAGATGATGGAAAAAAAGAGAGAACGCTTTCGTGAATTCCAGAAGGAAAACGGTATTCTGGAGACACCGAAAACCCTGTTCGACTGGGCGGTGAAACAGTCGTATATCGCACTGGGCAATATGATGACGGCTGCCGCGTTGTTGGGTATTGATTCGTGTGCCATCGAAGGCGGAAATATGTCGGCCATCGAAAAAATACTGGCAGAGCATCAGCTGCTAGATAATGGCCGGTATGGTTTGGCTGTGATGGTCGCTTTCGGTTACCGGTTGAATGAACCGTCCGGGAAAACAAGACAGTCACCTGAAGAAGTGGTCGTCTGGGTCAACTGAAAAAAGGTTGTGTCCTGGAAAGGACACAACCTTTTGAATATCACAGGACGTAACGCGACAGATCTTCATTGGCAGACAAGGCTTCCAGCCGTTCGTTGACGTAATCCTTGTCGATGGTCAATGTCCCGTTGTAATTGACGGCGGTGAAAGAAATTTCTTCCAGCAGTCTTTCCATGACGGTATACAATCTTCGGGCACCGATGTTTTCGGTGCGTTCATTGACGGTATAGGAAATTTCGGCCAGTCGCCGGATGGCTTCGTCGTTGAATTCCAGATGCATGCTTTCCGTTGCGAGAAGAGCCTTGTACTGGGAAATCAGACTGGCTTCCTTGCTGGTCAGAATCTGTTCAAAATCTTCGATGGACAGCGATTCCAGCTCGACCCGGATCGGGAAACGGCCCTGCAATTCCGGAATGAGATCGGAGGGTTTCGCCAGTTGAAAGGCGCCGGATGCAATGAAAAGAATATGATCGGTTTTGATCATGCCGTATTTCGTATTGACAGTCGTTCCCTCGACCAACGGCAGCAGATCCCGCTGGACGCCGGCCCGTGAGATATCCGCTCCACTGATTTCGGAGCGTGATGCGATCTTGTCGATTTCGTCCAGAAAAACGATTCCGTTCTGTTCGACGTTTGCAATGGCTTTCTGGCGCAATTCGTCTTCATTGATCAGCTTTGCCGCTTCTTCATCAATGATCAGTTTGATGGCATCCCTGATTTTGACTTTGCGGTTTTTTTTGCGGCCACCGCCCAGCCCGGAAAACATGGATTTGATCTGTTCGGTCATTTCTTCCATGCCAGGAGGGGCCATGATTTCCATATGCGGACCTGAATCAGCCACTTCTATTTCGATTTCCTTGTCATCCAGTGATCCTTCACGCAGTTTTTTCCGGAAAACCTGACGGGTATTGTCGCCTGATGAAGCAGGTTGATCGTTCGATCCGAATCCGAAATCGCGCGGTGGAGGGATAAGAATGTTCAGGATCCGGTCTTCGGCAGCATCGACGGCCTTGGAACGGACCTTGGTCATTTCGGCTTCACGGGTTTGCTTGATGCCGATATCGACAAGATCGCGGATGATCGTATCGACATCGCGTCCGACATAACCGACTTCGGTGAATTTTGTCGCTTCGATTTTGATAAACGGAGCATCGGCCAGTCGGGCAAGACGGCGTGCGATTTCAGTTTTACCCACTCCGGTCGGGCCGATCATCAGGATGTTTTTCGGTGTGATTTCATGCCGGAGCGGCTCGGCGACCTGCTGGCGGCGCCAGCGGTTACGCAAAGCGACGGCAACGGCGCGTTTTGCTTTGGATTGTCCGATGACATGCTTGTCCAGTTCGGTGACAATCTCTTGAGGAGTCAGATTCATGGTTTGTTTTTCGGATGAAAAATAAAAAATGAGAGTTGCAAAAGTCAGTCCAGTGTTTCGATGATATGGGACTGATTGGTATAAATGCAGAGATCACCTGCAATGGCGAGTGATTTCGCGACGATTTCGGCAGGTGCCAGTTCGGTATTGCGTTGAAGAGCCAGTGCAGCAGACTGTGCATACGGCCCGCCCGAACCGATCGCACCGACCCCTTCTTCCGGTTCAAGTACGTCGCCGTTTCCCGTAATGACGAGAGTGGATTCCCTGTCGGCAACCAGAAGCATGGCTTCAAGACGCCGCAGCATACGGTCCGTTCGCCAGTCTTTGGCAAGTTCGACAGAGGCACGTAAAAGATTGCCCTGGTGTTTTTCCAGTTTCGCCTCGAACCTTTCGATAAGTGTGAAAGCGTCTGCCGTTCCGCCGGCGAATCCGGCAAGTACCCGTCCGTTGTAGAGCTTGCGGACTTTTCTGGCTGTTCCCTTGATGACGATATTGCCGAGTGTGACCTGCCCATCTCCACCCAGTGCGACTTTGTTGCCGCTGCGTACCGATACGATGGTTGTCCCGTGAAATTGTTCCATATGGTTTCCTGAAATTGAGTCGGACTTGCAAAAAATACTTTCATGCCATTTGCACCAAATGGGGACTGGTTTGCCAATTGCAAGAGCTGTCCGTTTCGCCAGTTTGTAGTTTACTCCGAACTTCATCATATTGGATTCACTTCACGCTGTTATAATGGCACCCCTCGATTTTCTCCGTCAGAATGTTTATGTCGAATGATGCCTTTTCCAAACTGAATGCACAGCAATACGAAGCGGTTCATTATATGGATGGTCCCTGTCTGGTTCTGGCAGGAGCCGGTTCCGGAAAAACGCGAGTCATTACACAGAAAATCGCTCATATGATAAGCAGCGGCCAGTATGAATCCAGAAATATTGCGGCATTGACCTTTACCAACAAGGCTGCGGCGGAAATGCAGGAGCGGATTTCGCGTTTGCTGGAGGAACCCTCTGACGCTTCACAGTTGACGATTTCGACTTTTCATTCACTGGGAGTCAGAATTCTCAGACATGAAGCGAAAGAATTGAATCTCAAGGATCGCTTTTCCATTCTTGACAGCGACGACTGTTTTTCGCTGGTTCAGGATCTGGCCGTCACGACGGACAAGCAGATCGTCCGTGGCATACAGGGTATGATTTCCCTATGGAAGAACGGGATGGTGGATCCGGAAGGCGCCCTGAAAAATGCCGCCGATGATGAAGAAGCACAGGCTGCGCGCATATACCGGAATTATGTCGCGACACTTTCCGCTTATCAGGCGGTGGATTTTGATGATCTGATCCGGCTGCCGGTCGAACTGTTCCGTTCAAATGACAGGGTGCGCGAGAAATGGCAAAGACGGTTGCGTTATTTGCTGGTGGACGAATATCAGGATACCAATACCTGCCAGTATGAACTGGTCAGGTTGCTAGTATCCGGAATCGGGAAAAAACCAATGTTCACTGCCGTGGGGGATGACGATCAGGCCATTTACGCATGGCGTGGCGCGACGACAGAGAACCTGAAGACCCTGCAAAATGATTTTCGCGATCTTAAAGTGATCAGGCTGGAGCAGAATTATCGTTCTTCCATGAGAATTCTTCAGGCGGCCAATGCGTTGATCGGCAACAATCCGAAACTGTTTGAAAAGAAACTGTGGTCCGACCATGGTCTGGGTGAGCCGGTCGAAACGCTGGCTATGCCGGATGAGGAACAGGAAGCGGAACAGGTTGTCATGCTTTTGTCGGCCCATAAATTCGAGCGGCGGGCCAGATTTGCGGATTATGCCATTCTTTACCGGGGCAATTATCAGGCCCGTCTGTTCGAAACAGCATTAAGACGTGAAAATATTCCCTATACAATTTCAGGCGGGCAAAGTTTTTTTGCGCGTGCCGAAATTCGGGATATCATCAGCTATTTGCGGCTTGTCGCGAATCTGGATGACGATCCTGCATTTATCAGGGCGGTCACCACACCTCGTCGCGGTGTCGGGCAATCCACTCTCGAGACGCTGGGGGGTTTTGCCGAACAGTGGCAGTGTTCATTGTTTGAAGCGGTATACAAGGGTGGACTGGAAGCCAAATTGTCACACCGCCAGTTGAGACCATTGCGAGAATTTTGCGATTTTATTAACGGGATTGAGGAAAGGGCGAGTCGTCCGGGAACATCGGCCAAAGGTGAAAATGCAGCGGCCCTGCTGGATGAGCTGATGCATGAGATAGCGTATGAAACCTATCTGTACGATAATTTCGATGAAAAAACGGCTAAAAACAAGTGGCAGAATGTGCTTGAGTTCACGAACTGGCTGAAAGAAAAAAGCAAAGGCGGCAAACTGGGAGACGGCCCCGAGAAAAATCTTCTCGAACTGACGCAAATGGTGGCATTGATGACCATGCTGGAAGGGCGGGATGAAGAACCTGATGCGGTACATCTTTCGACTTTGCATGCCGCCAAAGGGCTCGAGTTTCCACACGTTTTCCTGGTCGGGGTGGAAGAAGGTGTTTTGCCTCATCTGGGTGATCCGGATATGCCTGCCGATCAGCTCGCCGTACGGATTCAGGAAGAACGCAGGCTGATGTATGTCGGTATAACCCGTGCGCAGAAAACATTGCATGTTTCATGGTGCAAAAAACGGAAAAAGGCACGGGAAATTGTCCATTGTGAACCTTCCCGGTTTATCGGGGAAATGAAACTGGATGAAGGGGTCGCTGTTCCAAAAGAAACGGAAGTGTTGACGCCGAAGGCAAGACTGGCCCGTCTGAAAGCGCTGCTGCAAAAACCGAAACCGGCCTGACCGGAGCAGACGCTTTTTTGTTTACCCACAATGCGCCTGTTCTTCAGGTCGGAGATATAAGGCGAGGTTTTCCCGACCGTTGTTTAAAATAGCGGGATGAAGCGGCTACCATGGTGGTATGAAACGACTGCAAGCTTTCAAATTCCAGTTAAGACCAGATGGTCAACAGGAGCGTGAAATGAGGCGCTTCGCTGGCGCGTGTCGTTTCGTTTTCAATCGTGCTCTGGCCCTTCAGAATGAGAATCACGAGGCCGGAAATAAATATATTTCCTACACGAA
>CAZRQR010000069.1:0-9448 GCA_964602435.1 uncultured Oxalobacter sp. | reverse complement strand
AAAACGCTTGCCGGGAGGGTGAAATGATGATGTACAGGTTATAGGACCTTGGCGATAGCGTCGACTACATAACTGAGATTGTGCGAATTCAGTGCAGCGACGCAAATGCGTCCGGTACTGACGATGTAGACCGAAAATTCGTTTTTCAGTCTTTCGACCTGTTCGGTTGATAAGCCGGAATAGGAAAACATGCCGTTTTGCCGGGTGATGAAACTGAAATCCTCACCATATTTCTTGGCAGTGAGTTCATCGGCCAGTTTGTGACGCATTTCATGGATTCGGACGCGCATATCGGTCAATTCGTTTTCCCACATTTGGTGCAGTTCCGGATTGGCCAGTACCGTAGCGACGATTTTTGCTCCATAAATGGGTGGATTGGAATAGTTTGTCCGGATGATACGCTTCAGCTGTGACAGTGTGCGGGCTGCTTCATCGGCATTGCCGGCGACAATACTGAAAGCTCCGACACGTTCGCCATAAAGGGAGAATGATTTGGAAAACGAATTGGATACCAATACTGGTGAATAGAGCTGCGAGAAACGCCGGACGATCTGGCCGTCGGCTTCAATACCTTCCGAAAAACCCTGATAGGCCATATCAAGGAAAGGAATGAGTTTTCTGTTTCTGACGACTTCAATAACCTCGTCCCACTGGACGTCGGAAAGATCTGCACCTGTCGGGTTGTGGCAGCCGGCGTGCAGTATGACGACAGAACGGGCTGGCAAGGATTTCAAGGTGCCGATCATGCCGTTGAAATCCACGCCACGACTGGTCGGGTCATAGTAAGGGTAAGTGTTGACTCTGAAACCTGCGTATTCAAAAAGGGCACGGTGATTTTCCCAGCTTGGATTGCTGATCCAGACTTGTGAATCCGGAGAAAAACGTTTCAGGAAATCCGCACCGATTTTCAGCGCACCTGTTCCGCCAATAGCCTGTACCGTAGCGGCGCGTTTTTCTTTCAGGACGATATTGTCTTCACCGAAAACCAGTTTCTGTACTGCCTTATCGTAAAGCGGCAGGCCGTCAATCGGCAGGTAGGTGTGTGGACTGCCCTGTGCGGTGATCCGTTTTTCGGCTTCCTGAACGCATTTCAGCAGAGGAACCTTGCCATTGTCGTCATAATAGACACCGACACCCAGATTGATTTTGTTCGGGTTGGTATCCGCATGGAAAGCTTCGGTAATGCCCAGAATAGGGTCGCGAGGTGCCATCGGAATGGCGGCAAAGAGAGTTTCCGGAATAGATTCGTTCATCGTGTTAACATTCAATATTTATTGCGACATGCAATTCGCATAAAGGTGCGTGACAGCAACCGGTGCAGAGTGAAAAAACAAAATCTTTTGCTTTTTCTATCAGGTAACATCTTATCAAAGGTACGGACCTCATGTCTCACTTATCGCTTATTTCTTCAAAAAAAGATGACGGAAAAGTCGTGACCTTCCCGAATTCGCCTTTTGAATTGCATCAGCCTTTTCCTCCATCGGGTGATCAGCCTGAAGCCATCGACAGGTTGGTGGAAGGGATTGAAGATGGTTTGTCATACCAGACATTGCTAGGTGTGACCGGCTCCGGCAAAACCTATACGATGGCCAATGTCATTGCACGGCTGGGGCGCCCCGCCATTATTTTTGCACCGAACAAGACACTGGCCGCGCAGTTGTACAGTGAGTTCAGGGAATTTTTTCCGAACAATGCGGTGGAGTATTTCGTCAGCTACTATGATTACTATCAGCCGGAAGCCTATGTGCCTCAAAGGGATCTGTTCATCGAAAAGGATTCCGCCATCAACGAGCATATCGAGCAGATGCGCCTGTCATGTACGAAATCGCTGATGGAACGCCGCGATGTCGTAATTGTGGCGACGGTATCGGCCATATACGGTATTGGCAATCCGAATGAATATCATCAAATGATTCTGACATTGCGTACTCGTGACAGAATACCCCAGCGTGATGTGATTACCCGTCTGATACAAATGCAGTACAGTCGAAATGATATCGAATTCAGTCGTGGAACATTCCGTGTCCGGGGCGATACGATCGACGTTTTTCCGGCTGAAAATGCCGATTATGCCCTTCGTATCGAGATGTTCGATGATGAAATCGAAAGTCTTCATTTTTTCGATCCGTTGACAGGAAAGGTTTTGCAGAAAATTCCGCGTTTCACGGTTTATCCCGGTTCGCATTACGTGACGCCGAGAGAAACCGTGTTGAGAGCGATTGAAACGATCAAGGAGGAGCTCAGGGAAAGAAAGGAATGGTTCCGTAAAAACGGCAAGTTTGTCGAGGAACAGCGTATTGACCAGAGAACCCGTTTCGATCTGGAAATGATGCACGAGCTGGGATTTACGAAAGGGATCGAAAATTATTCCCGTCATTTGACCGGTATGAAACCGGGCGATCCGCCTCCTACATTGGTGGATTATCTGCCCAGTGATGCACTGATGTTTCTGGATGAGTCTCATGTCATGATCGGGCAGTTGAACGGGATGTACAACGGCGACCGTTCCCGCAAGACAAATCTGGTGGATTATGGTTTCAGACTCCCTTCCGCGCTGGACAATCGTCCGTTGCGTTTTGACGAGTTTGAACGCAAAATGCGCCAGACTGTTTTTGTTTCCGCAACGCCTGCCAGTTATGAACTGGATCATTCAGGACAGGTCGTCGAACAGCTTGTTCGTCCGACCGGACTGGTGGATCCGGCCATACAGGTCAGGCCGGCTAGTACACAGGTGGATGATTTGCTGGCCGAAATTCACGACCGGGTTGAAAAAAGTGAACGGGTACTGGTGACAACGCTGACCAAACGGATGGCGGAACAGCTGACGGAATTTCTGACGGAGAACGGCATCAGGGTCCGTTATCTGCACAGCGACATCGATACGGTTGAACGGGTGGAAATCGTCCGGGATTTGCGTCTGGGGACATTCGATGTACTGGTCGGTATCAATCTGCTTCGGGAAGGGCTGGATATTCCGGAGGTATCTCTGGTTGCCATTCTGGACGCGGACAAGGAAGGTTTTCTGCGTTCCGAACGCAGTCTGATCCAGACGATCGGGCGTGCGGCACGCAATCTGAATGGCGCCGCGATATTGTATGCCGATACCATGACCGATTCGATGAAACGGGCGATTGACGAAACGGAACGGCGCCGCGCGAAACAGCTGGCTTACAATGAACAGCACCATATCACACCGGCCGGTATCATGAAAGAAATCAGGGACTTGATCGATGGGGTTTTCCACCCGCAGGACAGTTTGCAGGAATTGCATGTGGCGGATGAGCAGGCACAGTATGATGTCATGTCGGAAAAGGAATTGAGTCGCGAGATCAGGAAACTGGAAAAACAGATGATGGAATATGCCAAAAATCTGGAATTTGAGAAGGCAGCGAAAGCGCGGGATCAGTTGCATGTCTTGAGAGAAAGGGCATTCGGTGCTGCTGTGATAGACCGGATACGTATGGAATCGGCAAGGAAAAAATGAATCATTATCCTGAGATTATTGAAGATGCACTGAAAAAAGTTCATTCCGGTTGGGCATCGGTATTGCGTGAGGGACTCGCATCGGTTGAGTGGCAGACTCCCGGTTATTTTGAGGATCTTGTAAAAGACGACTTTTTGCCGACACAGGGCAGATTGTTTGCCGCCTTTTCGCAGCCGATTGATTCGGTGAAGTATGTATTGGTGGGCGAAGGACCCTATCCCAGAGCGGAAAGCGCGTCAGGTTATTGTTTCATGGATGCGGCAGTGAAAGAATTATGGTCGGAAAACGGACTTTCCAAACCGGTCAATCGTGCCACGTCGCTGCGCAATTTCATCAAAATGCTTCTGGTCGCAGACGGAAAAATCACACCGGACAAGACGGGAAGCGATGTCATGAAAGCCATTGCTCGTGATGCACTTGCCGGGCATTTTTCTTATATCCGGACGCTGGAGGAAATGCAGCAGGCCATGATTGACAAGGGCTTTCTGTTGTTGAATGCCTCGCTGGTTTATCGCGTACATGTTTCTGCCGCCAGAGAGACGAAGATCTGGCAGCCGTTTTTGTATACTGTTCTGGATGCGTTGGCTGTCAGGAACAGACAGAATATTGAAAAACCGGTATTGATACTATGGGGAAAAATGGCTGAAAAGCTGGTATCGCTTCCTTTTGCAGAATTTTTTGATTGTGCCGTTTCAGAACATCCTTTCAATCTGTCGTTTATCGGAAATCAGGACATGCAGGCATTGTTTCGGCCGTTGGGGCTGCTTTACAGGCGGAATGCACATGTCGAATGATCGCAGTATCCGTCAACTTAACGGTTTTCAATCTTTTTATTCAGTGGCATTATTAAAAAATACATCAACTCTAGTGAAATTTGAATATGTCTAATACCGAAATCATCCGTTCCAATGGCCGCCCTCTCGACTCCATGCGTTCCATCGAGTTTGTCCGCAATTACACGAAATATGCAGAAGGTTCCGTACTGACTGTTTTCGGCGATACCAAAGTGATTTGTACCGCCAGTATTGAAGAGTCGGTGCCTCCTTTTCTTCGTGGAAGGGGACGGGGATGGCTGACTGCGGAATATGGCATGCTGCCTCGTTCGACACATACCCGGATGGAACGGGAGGCGGCTAGGGGACGGCAGTCTGGGCGGACTCAGGAAATCCAGCGTCTGATCGGCCGTTCGATCCGGGCAGCGTTCGATCTGAACGCTTTCGGTGAACGGACACTGAAACTGGATTGCGATGTCATTCAGGCGGATGGCGGCACGCGTACCGCATCGATCAGCGGCGTCATGATCGCCGCCTACGACGCTTTTTCCCTGATGGTCGAAGAGGGATTGATCGAGAAAGTGCCCCTCAACCATTTTGTCGCCGCGATTTCGGTCGGGGTAATCCAGGGGATTCCCATGCTCGATCTGGATTATCAGGAAGACAGTTCCTGTGATACGGACATGAATGTGGTGATGACGGAATCCGGAGATTTTGTCGAAATACAAGGAACTGCCGAGGGAGGGCCTTTCAGTCATTCCATACTGAGTGAAATGCTTGGAATGGCCCAAAAGGGTATCGATGAGCTGATTCATATGCAAAAAAGGGTTTTAGGTCTGGAAAACGATTGAAAGGCAAGGTGTTTATGCCAAAAGAAATTGTTCTGGCATCCGGCAATCCGGGAAAGCTGAAAGAATTCCGCCAGATGCTGGAACCGGCAGGTTACCGGGTTGTTCCCCAATCCGATTATCATGTCAGTGAAGCGGATGAGCCATATTTCACTTTTATTGAAAATGCACTGGTCAAGGCACGTCATGTTTCCAGACTGACGGGGAAACCGGCTTTGGCCGATGACTCGGGTTTGTGTGTCAATGTACTGGGAGGAAAACCGGGTGTTTTGTCAGCACGTTATGCTGGTGAACCAAAATCGGATGACAGAAACAATGCCAGACTGATTGCCGATCTTGCAGGATTGCCAGACAAAACAGCGAATTATTACTGCGTACTAGTCTATATGCGGTCAGCGGACGATCCTCAACCCATTATTGCGGATGGAAGGTGGTTCGGTCGTATTGTGGATGCTCCGAGAGGAACAAATGGTTTCGGTTATGATCCTTATTTCTGGATTCCGGAATTTGGAAAAACGGCAGCCGAACTGACTCCGGACGAGAAAAACAGCCATTCCCATCGGGGGATGGCGTTACGGGCACTTCTGGAGAAATTGCCGTGATTCCGATTCATCCGGTTACTGTTACCGGACTGTCCGGAATGCCGGTTTCCGGTCAGCCACATTTTGATGTGTTGCCGCCGCTTTCCCTGTATATCCATATTCCGTGGTGTATCCGGAAATGCCCGTATTGTGATTTCTATTCACATGAAAAACATTCGACACTTCCGGAAAAAGAATATCTGGATGTCTTGCGGCGGGATCTGGAGCTCTCGTTACCCATGATTTGGGGACGGAAGGTTTCTAGTATTTTCATCGGTGGCGGAACGCCCAGTCTGCTATCGGCGGCAGGAATCGACAAGCTGTTGTCTTTTGTCCGTGAACGCTTTCCGGTATTACCGGATGCGGAAATTTCGATGGAAGCGAATCCGGGCACTTTCGAGACAGGACGTTTCAAATCCTATCGTGAAAGCGGTATCAACAGGCTTTCCATCGGCATCCAGAGTTTCAACCATGAGCTTTTGCATAAGCTCGGGCGTATCCATGACATGGATGAAGCTTGCAAGGCGGTCGAGATCGCGCAACGCTATTTCGACAATGTCAATCTGGATTTGATGTACGGCTTGCCTGAACAGACATTGGCGCAGTTGCAGGACGATATCTCGACAGCCCTGTCTTTCGGGACACAACATTTGTCGTTGTACCAGCTGACGATCGAACCGAATACCTATTATTTCAAGCATCCACCTGCGTTGCCTGACGAAGATACGATAGATAGCATGCAAAAATGGCTGGAAGATGCGACGGCGGAAGCCGGTTTCGGTCATTATGAAGTCTCCGCCTATGCACGGAACGGGCGGCAATGCTGGCACAACAGGAATTACTGGTTGTTCGGTGATTATTTGGGGATCGGTGCTGCGGCGCACTCGAAAATCACGTTGCCCGACCAGCGCATCATCCGGCAGATGCGTTTGCGTAATCCCGAACTGTACATGCGCGATATCGCACAAGGCATTCCGCTGGAAGAACAGTTCGAGGTACAAGTCGCAGACCTAGGATTCGAATTCATGCTCAATGCACTGAGGCTGATGGATGGTTTTTCTCCGACCATGTTTACCGAAAGGACCGGCCTGCCGATTTCGGTACTCGACAAACCGCTGGAAAAAGCGGCTGATCTTGGCCTTCTGGAAGTCTCTCCCGTCCATATCCAGCCTACAGAACTGGGCAAGCGGTTTTTGAACGACTTGCAACAGATTTTCCTGCCGGAATGACAGGAAAAGACTGCCGGCATGTGACCGTTCGTGCAAGGCTGCGTATGTGGCAGGTACGTCGGGCACGAAAAAATGGCTGGATAAAGCGCATCTCCTAAGCCCAGACGGTGAGTGAAACTGGCGGAAAGAGTGGGATTCAGACGATTCCGCAAGGTTCAGTAGAATCAAAGACTTGGCTTGAAAAATTATAGTAAAAACCGCGCAGGATCGCCAAAAGGGTTACCTAGTGCGCCGTAAAGCCCCGTCCTTCAGGTCGTGGATATAAGGCGCACTAGGTAACTTTCGTAATTGCGAACACGCTCAAGCAGCACTTCCACCTTGGTGGTGTCAACAATGCCATGCAATCCTCCGTACCGCCGAATGTTTTCGTCGTGACAGACGATGACTTGAAGCGGGGTTAAGTGGTTCATTTGTTAACAAGGGATTTATATATTGACATTATATGAAAAGGTGACTTGTCATGAAGGTTAGCTATACATTTGATAGTGATGCTTGGAGCACGGCGTTGCCGGGTGGCCTTGACAACGAATATGTGCTCTAGGTTCAGCCAAGTCCTCCGTGAAAGCGACGGAGGCCGTGCCTGAGAAACCTGAACTTACGGTGTCTAAGAGCCGCCTTGTCTGTGCAGCTTTTTCTTTGACTAATCCGAGGAGTCCGAATTTTGACTTTTCGGGAGGATCAATGATATGGACACAGTCTCCAATTATGGGAGAGGCTTGCGTGGCTGCTTCAGCAGGGCCGTACCGTAAGGCGGTTTGCTCACCCCGCAATGCCTCGCCACCCGCCTAAGAAACGGGCGCGAGGAATAAATTTACGGAGACTGCTATGCAAGCTGTCAATATTGGCGTGTCAGTGCCGGTCGTCAAAGTAATAGACGATCCTTTCAACCAATATTGCTAAGGTATTCGGAAAGGAGCACAAGCACGTGCTCCGCGATATCGAGAGCATCTTGGTGTCGCTCCCTCAGGACTGTCGTTGTAATTTCAACCAAATTCAGGTAGAGCGATGCAATAATCTTGGAACTACAGTCAAATCTAAGGCTTATCAACTCACCCGTAATGGCTTCACTTTTCTCGTCATGGGCTACAACGGCGAGAAAGCGTCGAGATTCAAATGGGCCTACATCAACGAATTCAACTGGCAGCAGGCTTCGCTTGAATCCAAGACTATGCTGCAGAAACCGATCAAGCGAATGACGCTTGAAGTGAATTCACTCGGCGAGAGCGCGCTGAAGGGTCTTTCCGGGCAAATTGACTCCGAAAATGTGGGCGATAAGCTGGTGACTATCGGCACGGTACTGCAGGTTGTTGGAGCGATTTAAAAAGTCCCAGCTTCTGGTCCGCAGCTGTAAGCTGCGCTCAATGCGTTTCAACGAGCGCTTGTCAAGTCGAATGAGGTGGACGAAATCGAGCGGTAACGGCGACGTAGCCTCAAGTCGCAAAACGCAACTCGCGCCCGTTGGGATCGCGTTCGGTGAAGGAGATGCCGAGTGATGAGAGCCGACATTTCAATCTTCCGATGTTCGATGAATATGCCTTCATCGAACGATACGGCAGCGAGCTGACAGGTGACGAGCTTGATGTTCTGTCGCAGCGTATCGACAGCCTTGGCCGTCGTCTCATCAGCTTCAATGACGCGGCGATTGATATGCTTCACCACGCTATTTCTGACTGGGCCTTCGAGGAAGGCAGTATGGTTGTTGAGGCCAATCTTCTTAACTGCTGGAGGGCATGCAGCGCTACGTGGACCGGGCTCGTGAAGCGCTGGCAGAATGCAGCGCGGAGGTGTCGGCATCCGAGCAGCCAGTTGTCGGCGACACATAGTGCTGCGCGAAAAGTTTCCTAGGGAAATTATCTTGACGGAATAGTTTAAAAAGAAAGCCTTTTGCATCAGATCTCAATTTAAGGCGGCGGAACAGCCCGCCCCGATTGACGTCATCTGATCCTCAGTTACATTGGTTCTCAGCGCTCTTATCGTAATCTGTGAGGGATTGCGTATCCGTCGCATGTTGAGTCTGTTGCGGATATGGGCGCAGCAAATTCGGCACGTACCGAACTGCTTGCCTCATCAGGGTTTGTAGCGGCATGTCATCTTTAGCCTGAATGGACATGCCTTCGAGCATGATGTTGAGCGCGTCGGCTAGTGCAAATAAGTTGGCTTCGACCGAAATCTCGCTGGCATCCTGCGATTTTTTAAGTGTCTCTCAAAGAAATCACGCGTTTGGGAACGAATCTTTTTTACTGCTTCGGCAATGCGCTTTTCCTTGGGCGCAATATTGACTTGACTGCGGCCAACACCACCATGCAGCCGCTTGGATTTTACGAATTCAAAAGAATTGATGTGGCTTCCTGAAAGAACTCAGCTAACGCAACATCGACGGGCTTTGTTGATTCTTCAAATTGCTTGAGAACATCGGTCCAGTACCGCGCTTCATAAAAGTTCACAGCTTCCAGAAAAAGCTCTTCCGTACTTTTGAACGCTGCATAAAAACTAGGCGGTTTTATCCCTATTTCCGTGCACAGCAAGGAAACTG
>CAZRQR010000068.1:0-9477 GCA_964602435.1 uncultured Oxalobacter sp. | reverse complement strand
GATTCCATACCGCACCTGAAACCATGCAAAAGTTCTCTCTTCTGGATCGCTTCGCTATCCCTGCATTGTATCCTCTTCCTTAAGGACGGGGTTTTACGGCACAGCTGATAAATCCGCCTTTCACCATTTCAAAGCGAGAAAAACGCCGCCGGCCGGTCCTCGGATCGGCACCCGTTACAGGCCATGCCGGTTCTGGAAGAGAAACGGCCGGATACCCGGCGACACGTCGCAAACAGACAGAAAACGGTTCTGAAGAAACCACACTCCATTTTTCTTCCCTGAAACAAAACATGGCCGGAAAAAATTCCGGCCATTTACCCCGATACCAGAAAACCGGACACTTACTGTATGCTCCGGATGACAACAGCCTCTGTCTGCTTGACCGGACGTCCCATTTTGGGGATAACGAACGTTGCCAACGCGAACGCAACGAAAGAAGTGAATGCCGTAATCGCAAAAGCGGTATTCCAGCCCAAGGTCATTGCAAGCGCAGCCCCTAGCCCGCCGCCGAAAATCGCCGCAACAGCCTTGGCAGCCCAGAAGAAACCGTAATTTCTCGCCGAATATGCCATACCGAACAGGTCGCTGTTGGTTGCAGGAAACAAAGCGTAGCTACCGCCCCATGTGAAGAGCGCCAGCGCCAGCGAAATCATGAATGCGGCTTCCCCCTTGTTTGCAACATAAGGAAATGCCAGCAAAACAATACTGTTGATACCGAATACGACCGACATAGTTTTATACCGGCCGATCTTGTCGGAAACCCATCCCCAGAACGGGCGGCAACCGCCATTGAACAGATTCTGGACCGTCACGGCAATGGTAAGGAACCCCGCCGCATAGCCGATACTACGGCCATAAGGAACACTGTTTGCCACCAGCAGCAAACCACCGAAATTGACGGAAAAAAACGACACCCACAGAATCCAGAACTGTGGCGTCCTGAGCATTTCATTGGAATTGAAATCCTTTTCAGTCGGCACGATAACTTTCTTTTTGCCGACCGAGCCAGCCGGAAACCTGACAAAAAAAGCCGTCACGACAATGACCGTACCCATGATGACACCGGTATAAAGCAATGCTGTCCTCACTCCCTGTGCATGCAGGACATTGCTGATCATGGGAAGGAAAGGCAAAACTCCCAGACCGTAACCGGCAGCCGTGAACCCTGAACACATGCCTCTCTTGTCCGGAAACCATCTGTTGGCAATATTCATGGCCGTACCGTAAACGATCCCGACACCGGCACCCGATACGGTATACACAACGTACAGCATCCCCACATTGTCAACCATCCCCATCGCCAGCCAGCCACCGCCGACCATGATGCCGGCAATCATCAGTGGCACTTTGGGCCCGAATCTGTCAACAAAATATCCACCACCCGGTTGTGAACCGGCTTGGATAACCTGGGAGAGCGTAAAGGCTGTCTGAACAGCGGCAAGCGAAACACCCAACAGGTCTTTCATCGGATTAGCGTACAGTGTCCACGAATACTGGACACCCGAAATCATGCACATCAGCAAAACAGCCAGGATCAGGAAAAACCAGCGAAGGCCACCGGCTCTGGTTGGATCTTCTGCCACAGCGACTGGATTACTCATTTTGCCAATCCCCCAATCAAGTCAATTCGAAATGGAAACGCGGGAAATCGCCCGTACATACGCCAGAACTTCAAAAAATGCCGAAAAAAACGGCCTGCTATTCAGCAGCTGGCCCCAATTTCTGATTATATATAACATATGATTTTAAATATCATATTTGTAGATGTTGCATATGCAATATTATTTCACATCATTCTGTGTGATAAATAAACATATTTCATATCTCCCTGGCATGAATATGAAATATCTTCATAAGATATCGTCTTTGCAGACTGCGACGATCCCATGATCCTTCGCCCTTCATATGACTGGCTGCTTCATATGCAAACCGACCCTGGATAAACCTGAAAAACAGGCAATGCATCATCACTTTCATACATTCATGCCGTTATCGCTTCACCGGCATAGATATCTGCCAAGCGCTGAAAACAGAAAACATTTTTTCCCGATAGATGCATAGCGCCATGAAAACGATACGACGTGACAGGGAATACGCCTATTCACTGGTGCCGTTCAGGGTGAAACAGACAAAATGGCATGCCATTCCCGGTAAGACAAACTGCTGAAAAACGAAAAAGGCATTCGCAGACCGAATGCCTTTTGCAAAAAAACGTCAACCGGTTACTTCACGACCGTTTGCGGCTCATCGCCTGCCCGTTGACGGATTTCGCCGATCAGGTACGCCGTTTCACCGGAAGCATTCAACAGGGCAATAGCCCTGTCCGCATTTTCTCCGGATACAATCACGACCATACCGATCCCGCAATTGAATACCCGATGCATTTCCTCCTCGGCGACATTGCCATGTTTCTGCAACCAGCCAAACAACGGCGGCATACGCCACGAATCCTTTTTCAAAACAGCCGTCAGATGATCCTGCAGCACACGGGGGATATTCTCGACCAGACCACCTCCCGTAATATGGGCCATTCCCCTGACTTCGATTTCCGACATTAGCCTCAGAAGCGGCTTGACATAAATTTTCGTAGGCGCCATCAACGCATCGGCCAGTGACCGTCCATCCAAATCGGCATTCAGATCCGGTTTCGTCATTTCGATGATCTTGCGAACCAATGAATAGCCATTGGAATGAATGCCGGAAGAAGCCAATCCGATCACAACATCACCCGGGACGATTTTCGAGCCGTCAATAATTTCCGATTTTTCAACAGCGCCAACTGCGAAACCAGCCAAATCATACTCCCCATCAGAATACATGCCCGGCATTTCAGCCGTTTCTCCACCGATCAATGCGCAACCGGCCAGCTCGCAACCGGCCGCGACTCCCTTGATGACATCCGCCGCCGTTTTGACATCCAGTTTGCCGCACGCGAAATAATCGAGAAAAAACAACGGCTCCGCTCCCTGGACCAGAATATCGTTAACACTCATTGCCACAAGGTCTATCCCGACCGTATCATGTCGGTTAAGCTGGAACGCAAGCTTGAGTTTGGTACCGACGCCATCGGTACCTGATACAAGTACGGGTTCCCGATATTTTTTGCCGATTTCGAAAAGGGCGCCGAAACCGCCAATACCACCCAATACGCCTTCACGCATGGTACGTCTGGCAAACGGTTTGATGGCATCTACCAGCGCATCGCCCGCATCGATATCGACACCCGCATCGCGATAGGAAAGAGACTGATTAGTGGATGAACTCATAATGTAAACGCGCCGCAAGGCGTAAAATAACAATAATTCCCGTATTCTAGCAAACTGATCTCACAAGTACGACTGAATGGCACTATTTACACCGCAACAAAGACAGACTGCACTGTGGACCGGTATCGGCATACTGCTTGTCGCCATTCTTCTTTTGCTCGGCCCCATCCTGACTCCGTTTATTGCTGGTTCCATACTGGCATACGCCCTGAATCCGATTGTCGACTGGTTGCGTTCGAAACGTCTGGGAATACTCAGAATGCCGCGCGTCATCGCTGTCATCATCGTCATGCTGCTACTGGTTTCCGTTGTGACGGCCTTCGCGCTGATCATAATTCCCATGCTGATCCGTGAATGGCCGATGCTGTATGAACAGATTCCCGCTTTCATCACCAAAGTCAACAACTACCTGAGTCCCATCCTGAACGAACTCGGTATCCAGATTCCGGCAGACAATGCCGGAATAAAACGCATTCTGACAGAACAGTTCGTTCCGAAAGGCGACGGTGTCTGGAAATCGCTCATCGCCTCTGCAAAATTCGGAGGAACAGCCGTATTGACATGGGCATGGAACCTGATTCTCATTCCGGTTGTGCTCTTCTATCTCCTCAAAGACTGGCACATCATGATGCGCAAGCTGAGAGACATGATACCCAGGCGATGGGTCGCCCGGACAGTCAACTTCTCGCGCGAAGTCAACAGCATGCTGGCACAGTATCTGCGTGGCCAGCTGCTGGTCATGATGATACTTTCAACCTATTACTCCATTGCACTGGCACTAGCAGGATACAACGTTGCCCTTCCGGTCGGCATTATGACCGGCATGCTGGCATTTATTCCCTATATCGGTATCTGTTTCGGACTGGGACTGGCCGTTACGGCAACCCTTTTGCAATTTACCGGCATGGAAGCATGGATCACACTCGGTATCATCTATGGTTTCGGTTATTCTTTCGATGGACTGCTGATGACGCCCAAACTGGTAGGCGACCGGATTCAGCTTCATCCGCTGATCGTTATTTTCGCCCTGCTGGCATTCGGCCAGCTTTTCGGCTTCGTCGGCATTTTGCTTGCCTTGCCCTCTTCCGCTATTCTGTCTGTCGCCTACAAACACTTGCGCAGCTACTATTTCGCCAGCAACTTTTACAAACACTGAATTCTGCCATGCAACAACTGCTGCTAGATCTCGAAACAGCCAGTCCGCCCACACTGGAAACTTTCCTGCCCGGGCAAAATGCAGAGGTATTGCATCTGTTCCGTCAAATTGCGAGTGGACAATCCCGTGACCGTTTCGTTTATATATGGGGAGATTCCGCCGTCGGAAAAACCCATCTTTTAAAAGCCATGTCCCGGCTTTGTCCGGCAAAACTCGTCACCCCGATGTCACCGGCAGAAGATTTCGCCTGCGATCCGCACATAACGCTTTACCTGCTTGACGACTGCGACAGACTGTCCGCCGAAAAACAGATCGCCGCCTTTGACCTGTTCAACCAAATTCGCGAAAACGGTACGGCCAGCCTGATCACTGCAGGCGCAAGTTCCCCGCTTGCACTGACACTGAGAGACGACCTGAAAAGCCGGCTCTGCTGGGGACTCGTTTACCAGATAAAAGGGTTGACCGACGAGGAAAAGATCGCTGCCCTGACAGAACAGGCCAGACACCGGGGCTTTACACTTTCCCAAGGTGTGTTACCCTATTTAATTACCCATTATCAACGCGATATGCACTCGCTTTCCATGATTCTGGATGCCCTGGATCGTTATTCACTGCAAACGAAACGCACCATTACGCTACCGCTTCTTTACGATCTACTGCAAAAGAAACAGGAATCGATATCATGACTGACACTCTGGCATTATTCGACCTTGACAATACACTGCTCCCCATCGATTCGGACTACGAATGGGGCCGGTTTCTGGTAAGAATCGGTGCTGTCGACAAGGAATCCTACGAAAAACGGAATGCCGAATTTTTCGCGCAATACCAGGCCGGAACACTTGATCCTGCCGAATTTCTTGCCTTCGCTCTGGGAACACTGGCCCGTTTTCCCCGAGCCCAGCTGAACCGGTGGAGACAACAGTATATGGATGAAGTCATTCATCCCGCCATCAAACCGGCCGCCCTTGATCTGGTCGGAAAACATCTGAACAATAACGACTTGGTCGCCATCGTCACCGCGACGAACCGTTTCGTAACGGAACCGATCGCCAGTGCATTTGGTATCGAGCATTTGATCGCGGCATTGCCCGAAGAAACGCCGGAAGGGGAACTCACCGGAAAACTGGTCGGTATTCCGACATCAGGCGCCGGTAAAATCGTCCATACGGAAAACTGGCTCAACCGGATGAACCTGTCGTTTGACAGTTTCAGGCATGTCTATTTTTACAGCGATTCCGACCGTGATCTCCCCCTGCTTTCCCGGGTGAACCATCCGGTCGCGGTCAACCCGAACCGTCGTCTGAAAGAACATGCCGAAACGAAAGGCTGGCCTTTATTGCATTTATTCGATGATTAACAAACTGATCCGCAAGATTTTCGGGATGGGATCGAACACCCGTTCTGCCAATAAACCGGTTATCCTGAATCCTGCACAGCATGGTATTGACCCGCGTCTGGTGTCCAACAGTGCCGTCCGGGTTGTACGCATACTGCAAAATGCCGGATATGACGCATATATTGTCGGAGGCGCAGTCCGTGATCTTCTGCTCGGCATCAAACCGAAAGATTTTGATGTCGCAACCAATGCAACGCCGGAACAGGTCAAACGGCTTTTCAGACGCGCTTTTCTGATCGGAAGGCGCTTTCAGATCGTTCATGTCCTTTTGGGACAGGATCTGATCGAAGTCACCACTTTCAGAGGAACATCGCCCAAGCCTGCACTGAAAGACGAAGCGGGCAGGCTACTTCGGGACAACAATTTCGGGACACAGGAAGAGGACGCCGCCCGCAGGGACTTTACCATCAACGCCATGTATTACAATCCTGCGACACAGCTTCTTCTGGACTATCATGGCGGCATGGATGATCTCAGAAATCACGTTCTCAAAATCATCGGAAATCCGGAAGAGCGTTACCGAGAAGATCCTGTCCGGATGCTTCGGATCGTCCGCTTCGCAGCCAAACTAGGATTCTCGATCGACCCGGCGACATGCACGCCAATCGCTTCACTGGCGCCACTTATCAATAACGTCCCGTCAGCCCGTCTTTTTGACGAAATGCTCAAACTGCTGATGTGCGGACATGCCATGTCATGCCTTAAAGAATTGCGTACCAGAGGCCTGCACAAAGGCTTGCTGCCTCTTCTCGACGTCGCGCTCGAACAGCCACAAGCCGCTCATTTCATTGAAATCGCTCTCGACAAGACAGATCAGCGCATCAGGCAGAACAAGCGGATTTCGCCCGGATTCCTGTTTGCGACACTGTTATGGACCCAAGTCGAAGAAAAGTGGGCGCAATACCGGTCGGAAGGAGAATACCCCATTCCGGCCCTGGTTGCCGCAGCAGGCGACATTCTGGATGTACAAACGGAAAAACTGGCCATACAACGCCGGATCGCCAGCGACATGAAAGACATCTGGCTCATGCAACCCCGACTGGAAAAACGCACCGGCAAATCACCCTATCGCCTGCTTGAAAACGAACGTTTCCGCGCGGCGTATGATTTCCTGCTGATCCGTTGCGAAGCCGGCGAGCTCGATCCTGAAATAGGTGAATGGTGGACCACATTCATCGATGCATCCGGTGACGAACGCCAGAAAATGATCGACGAGCAGATGAAACTGTCGGCCGGAACATCTTCCGGCAAAAAACGTGCAAAACGTTCACGTCGCCGCCGCAAGACCGGAACAAGTTCCGCGACATCTCCGGAAATGACAGCAAACGACCTTTCATGATATGACTGTAAATACTGTTTATATCGGCATCGGGTCCAATCTTGGAAACGCCAAGCAAAATGTCAGCGACGCGATTGCCTGTCTGGGCAACTTGCCCGATACCCGTCTGGACAAACTTTCATCGTTTTACCGTACAGCTCCCATTGATGCGACAGGAGATGACTACGTGAATGCCGTAGCTAGGCTGGCCACTGCCCTGACGCCTGACAGCCTCCTCGATTTCCTGTGGCGCATCGAATACCGCTTCGGCCGTGAGCGCCCTTACAGGAATGCTCCCCGAACTCTCGATCTGGATATTCTTTTATACAACACGGACCGAATCGCAACCGACCGGCTGACGATACCGCATCCACGCATAGCCGAACGTGCCTTTGTACTGGTTCCACTGGCTGAAATCGATCCCGATATCGCCCTTCCGGGCGGAGAAAGGCTTTCCATTCTCCTAGAACGTGTCAAACACCAGCGAATTGACCGTTTCTGATTCCAAAACCATTTTCAGGAGTCGCACGTCATATTTCACATTCCAGTTTTCATGCAGACTACCGCCTTGCTCATTTTATCCAACGTATTCATGACCTTTGCATGGTATGGACATCTGCGACATCTTTCCTCCAGATCATGGCTGGTTGCAGCGCTAGTCAGCTGGGGCATCGCACTTTTCGAATACCTGCTGCAGGTTCCTGCCAACCGTATCGGCTTTTCACAATTCAGTCTGGCACAGCTCAAAATCCTTCAGGAAACCATCACTTTAAGTGTATTCGTCCCTTTTGCCATCTTTTATATGGGACAACCCTTCAAAATGAACTACATCTGGGCCGCCTTGTGCCTGCTGGGCGCAGTTTATTTCATATTTCGCTCATAATTGACCTGAAATCATGACATCCCGCAAAACATCAGGATAAGGTTACGTTTTAATGCTCCATCAATTTTCCAGCTCAATAAAGGATTCGCCATGGCAACATATCTGCAGGAACGTAAATCGGTTACAAGCCACACACTGACAACCCTTTACAACAGGCATGAGAAAATCACCATGCTGACTTGTTACGATGCCAGTTTTGCGTCCCTTATGGATCAATGCGGAGTCGAGATTCTCCTGATCGGCGACTCGCTCGGTATGGTCTGCCAGGGAAAAGATTCCACATTGCCCGTTTCCATCGAAGAAGTTGCCTATCATACCGAGTGTGTCGCCAGAGGCAACAAAACCGCCATGATTATCTCGGATATGCCTTTCGGTACCTATGCAACCGCCGAATCCGCCTACGACAATGCTGTCGAGCTGATCAGGGCCGGCGCACACATGGTCAAAATAGAAGGTGGCCACTGGCTTGAAGGCACTGTCCGTTTTCTGACCGAACGCGCCATTCCCGTCTGCGCCCATCTCGGATTGACACCGCAATTCGTCCATCAGTTCGGAGGATATCGCGTTCAGGGCAAAACATCCGAAGACGCACGTCGCATTATCGAAGATGCAAAAATCCTGCAAGATGCCGGCGCCACTCTTTTCGTCCTTGAAGCTATCCCGTCCACACTCGGAAAGGATATAACCGAAGCGCTTTCCGTTCCGACTATCGGAATCGGTGCCGGTCCCGACTGCTCCGGCCAAGTTCTCGTCATGCACGACATGCTGAATGTATACCCCGGCAGAAAAGCGCGTTTTGTCCGCAATTTCATGGAAGGGCAACCCAGTATCGAAGAAGCCATCAAGGCATATATCCGTGCCGTAAAGGACGGAACTTTCCCCGCACCTGAACACTGTTTCTGAAAACCGATTGCAGCCCGGAACAAAGTGAATACGGTCTTTTCATCGATACCTCCTGACCATATTCCCGCCTGATCAAAACCGGCCGGGAAGGGCCGGTTTTTTCATGGAAACAATGTTCACTTCTCTTGATATCGAAGGAAAATTCGTCATATAGTGAAAAAACCTACAGAATTCTCTCAACAACAAGGAGGAAAACATGCAAATCAGTGCACGCAATCAGCTGAAGGGCATCATACGTGAAATTCACGAAGGACCGATCAATTCGGATATCAAAATCGAAATCGCGCCCGAAATAATCGTGACGGCCCAAATAACCACATCATCGGTTCACCGCCTGAAACTTGCTGTTGGCAAAACTGCCTATGCCATCATAAAGGCTGATTCTGTCATGGTCGGGGTCAACGATTAACACCGATCGTTCCAGCCATATCGACTGCATGTCCCATCAGTTATCCTTTTCAGATGAGGCAAATACCGACCCATTACCTGTTGGGCCGGTATTTCTTTATCAGCCGTGCCGTAAAACCCCGTTCTTTAGGGTAGTGATATAAG
>CAZRQR010000067.1:0-9482 GCA_964602435.1 uncultured Oxalobacter sp. | reverse complement strand
ACAGTCTCAAAATAGACCGTTCTTTCATCCGCGATCTGCTTGCCAACCATGAAAACATGGCCATTGTCAACGCAATTGTGTCACTGGCACTGAACCTTGGCGTCAAAACGATTGCGGAAGGGGTCGAAACGGAAGAGCACATCGCATTTCTGAGAGAAATCGGCTGCACGGCCATTCAGGGACATTATCTTTCAAGACCCATGACCGCTTCGGCCGCTACCGATTTTCTGAATGCCACCACATCGCGAGCCGTGCCGCGACATGCCCGTGAAATGACGGAAACAAACACGATTACGGCAATACCTTGCCCGGATTCATCAGATTGCCGGGATCCAGTGCATTCTTGATCTGTTGCATCATCCGGATTTCCACATCACTTTTGTAACCTGCATTCTCCGTATGCTTCAGTGCACCCAGACCGTGCTCGGCCGAAATGGCGCCATGCAGGCTGCTGACACTGTCATAAACGATCCGGTTGATCCTGTCCTGATGGAGCAGGAACTCGTCATCCGGCACGCCTTTGGGCGCCCCTACATTATAGTGCAGACTGCCGTCTCCCAGATGGCCGAACGTCACCATGCGACAGCCCGGAAAATAATGCTGGAGCCGTCTGTCGGTCGTTTCAATGAATTCTGCGAAAAGAGAAGTCGGCACGGCAATATCATGTTTGATATTCTTGCCTTCTTTCGCCTGCGCTGCGGAAATGTTTTCACGCAATGCCCACATCGAACCGTATTGCGACAGGGTCTGCGCAAGTGCCGCATCGCAAATGACATCTTCTTCAATGGCATACTGGAGCAGCCTTTCAAACCGGATTGTCGTCTGTTCCTCCGGCTCGGAATCAGACAGCTCCATAAGGACGAAATAGGCCTTATCAAGCGGAAGAGGGGGCAACAGATGCGGGAAATGCCTTGTAACCAGTTCCAGACTGTAGCGTGACATCAACTCGAATGTCGTCAGCGCATCCCTCGCGATTTTCTGTGCGATCGTCAGAAGACGCAATGCATCTGCTGGTGTGCGAAGGGCGACAAAGGCCGTCAGCTTCGATCTCGGCCGCTGAAAAAGTTTCAGAACAGCTGCCGTGATAATGCCCAGCGTGCCTTCAGACCCGACAAACAGATCGCGCAGGTCATAACCTGTATTGTTTTTGCGCAATTTGTACAACCCGTCCCAGACAGCGCCATCCGGCGTCACCACTTCCAGTCCCAGACACAGTTCCCTTGCCGTTCCATAACGCAATACAGCCGTCCCGCCGGCATTGGCGGCAAGGTTTCCGCCGATTGTACACGAACCGGACGACGCCAGCGAAAGAGGGAACATGCGGTCGGCATCCAGCGCGGCCTTGTGGACATCGTCAAGTATGCAGCCCGCCTCGACTGTCATGGTATTGTTCGCAGCATCGATTTCGCGAATCCGGTTCATGCGTCTCAAGGAAAGCACCACAGCCGTGCCCGACGTATCAGGAACGCTGCCCAGCACCAAGCCGGTATTGCCTCCCTGGGGGACAATCGGAACCTTGTGCAATCTGCACAGTCTGACAATATCGGCCACCTCCTGCGTACTGCCTGGTGAAATGACCGCAAGCGCATTTCCGGCAAACCGTTTGCGGTAGTCGGTAACATAGGAATCCATCTTCGCAGGATCGCTGATGACATGACCGTTTCCGACAAGTTTTCTGCATAACTCGATAAAAGAAGCCTGTGCCATAAAATGATATCTGTAACGGAATCAGCTCCGGTGCCGCGCTTTCTGCCGGACAGTGGAATCTTATTTTTCGCCCGGAATCGAAAACCGGGCATCCGCACATGATAAAACAATTTTTCCGGTTTATCTTTTGCGATGGCGTTTCATTTTAAAATGTTTTTATGGAAAAACCGGCACAGACATCAAATCAGACCGATATGGACCTTCAACTGATGAATCTTTCCCGTGAGGACCGTCTGAAGGACATCTTCCATTACTGTCGCAAAAAAGTGGAAGAAAACAATCTATCCGATGTGGCAGGCAATATCAGTTTCACTATTATCCTGAGTCTGGTTCCCATGCTGGCCATCATACTGGCGATTTTCACGACTTTTCCGGAATTCGGAACGCTTCAGTATACGCTCGAAACCTATTTCGCACAGGGTATGATCCCCGGCAATATCGCCCATACCATTCTGAACTATCTGGGTGAATTCGCTTCCAATGCAGCCAACGTTTCCATCGTCGGGGGACTGGCGCTCCTTTTCACGACATTGACTACCATCTTCACCATCGAAAGCGCATTTGACCGAATCTGACACATCATGCCCCCCGCTCACTTGCAAAACGCATCATCCTGTATATGGCCATTGCCGTATTCGCACCGCTGCTTCTGGGAATATCCATTTACCTGACCACACACCTCGTGCTCTCGAAGCACGGACTGGTCGGCTGGCTTCTGGTTCTGAATGCCATATCGGTACTGCTCGTTGCCGTTATCTGGATAACCATTGCCTTCACACTGCTTTACCGCATTTTGCCGAACTGTCTGGTTCTGTGGAAAGATGCTGCAGCCGGCGGCCTTTTTTCCGCCATTGCCTTTGAAATCGCCATACGCCTTTTCGCTTTCTTTATCGTCAACTTCAGTTCTTACGAAAGAATATATGGTGCGCTGGCGGCTTTTCCGATTTTCATGATATGGATCTATATCAGTTCGCTCATCATGCTTTTAGGCGCCATGGTCGCAGTCTTGCTTCCCGACATCCGCAACGGCCGCTGGAATGCTGTCCCATTGCCGTGAAGCACGTTTGCCGATGCCATGAAAATCATCGGAGTCCTGTACAATTCAGGCATGAACCGCAACCGCTTCTTCTCACGCATCGAGCTGGAATGGCAAACCCGTCTGGGTGTCAGTGAAGTGGAATATTGCCTGACGAAACTGGAAAAACTTGGCTGGTTGACGACGCTGAAACGCTCCTTGATCAGTACGATCTCCTTCAGGAAACATGGCACCAAAGAATGGAAATGGAACGGAAACGCAGGGCAAATCACCGTAGCCGATGTTTTCAGACAGTTCGTCTTTACAGGGAACCGCAATGATTTCCTGACAATGGAAGTGGACAAGATCATCGGCAATGGACTGAATCTGACACTGGCAGAATATTTCGATACACCGAATGACTCTCCACCGGACCGTTCCGAAACTCCTGCAACCCATACATGATCTGTGCTTACCCGAAAAACAACCATCGGCGTGCATATGGCACGCCGTTTTCACTCCGCCCCGTCCGGAACATTTTCTTTTCCGGTTTCCTGACGAATGGACAGTATGGAACAATATTCCGACAATTTGCTAATATTTCCTGTCAGTGAAACTATTCAATTGCACCTGTCATGGAAAAGGGCAAAACCGGTACAGGAAAAGAAGAACGGCAAATCGGGGCATGGACACCGTTTTCCCATGCCGTTTTCCGCATGCTCTGGATCGCCATCCTGTTCGTCAACATTGCCTCATGGATGCAGGACGTCGGAGCAGGGTGGCTGATGACATCCCTTGCCCCGACACCGGTCATGGTATCCCTCGTACAGGCCGCCACCAGCATCCCTTTTTTCCTGCTGGCCATCCCGGCGGGTGCCTTGGCCGATATCGTTGATCGCCGCCGCTATCTGATCGGGACGCAAATCTGGATGGCGACATGTGCGGGCACACTCGGCATTCTGACACTGACCGGCGTCACCGGATCCTTTCTGCTGTTGCTGTTCACATTCTTTCTGGGCGTCGGTATCGCCATGATGATGCCGGCTTGGGGTGCCATCATTCCGGAACTGGTTCCTCGCGAGGAATTGCAGTCCGCCGTCGCCCTAAACAGCATCGCCATCAACATCGCCCGTTCTGTCGGACCGGCCATTGCCGGAATGATCGTGGCGGCCGCCGGATCTGGCGCCGTTTTCATGGCAAATGCCTGCTTTTACACGATCGTCTTGCTTTTGGTCATCCGCTGGAAGCGCAATGTCCCTCAAAGTACCTTGCCTGCAGAACATCTGTTCGCCGCCGTGAAAACCGGTTTGCGGTTCGCGCGTCATTCACAGGCACTTCGTGCCGTCATGATACGCGGATGCTGTTTTTTCATTTTCGCCAGCGCATCCTGGGCGCTGATGCCGCTGATCATCCGTCAGGAACTGAAACAAGGCCCGGGTACTTACGGCCTGCTGCTGGCATGCATCGGTATCGGTGCGATAACCGGAGCGATCCTGATGCCGAAACTGATCCGCCACATTACACGGGATACCATCATCCGTTGTGCGTCGGCACTTTACGGTATCGCCATGCTGGCACTGGCCGTCTCCGACATCGTCGCTGCCGCTTGTGCCGCCATGCTGGTGATCGGGATCTCCTGGATGATGACCGCTTCAGCCCTGATGACTGCCGCACAGATTTCGCTTCCCGGATGGGTCAGGGCACGCGGCCTTGCATTTTTCTGGATCGTCTTTACCGGAGGCATGGCCGGCGGAAGCGTCATCTGGGGGCAGGTTGCCGGAATACTGAACATTCCGACAGCTCTGGTTATCGCCGCCATCTGCCTTTATATCGGTATCGCCGTTTCATGGCGTTTTTATGTCGGAACACAGGACAAGGCCGACCTGACACCTCTTTCTCCGGACTGGGCAGGGCCGGTTCCACGCAACATCGGAATGGAAGAAGGACCGATCATGGTCACCATCGAATACCTGATCCGTCCTGAAGACATCGAAACCTTCATCGACATCATGACCCGCCTGAAAGACATCCGGCAACGCAACGGCGCCATGATGTGGAACCTTTTCAACGACATGACGCGTCCGGGCATCATGATCGAATCCTACATGATCGAGAACATGCTGGACATGTTGCGCCAGCGTGAACGCATGACCGTTTCCGACCTCAAAATCCGGGACATGGCCCGTGCCTGCCATTGTGGCAGCGCTCCTCCGAAAGTCACCCGGATGCTGTCTGCAATCGGACACAAAAGAATTTTCGACTAGAAAGAAGAGGATATCACCGGTTGGCCATGCCATACCCGATAATCAGCTCATAGGTAACAGGCAATCCGTTTTCATCCCTCAGCGATTCATAACGTTCCTGAATCGTTTTCCAGGCCATTTTGCCAAGCAGTGCACGACGTTTTCCGGCTGTATAACCTGCACCGATTCCCCTGACCGACTCCAGTGCGGAACGGACATCGGGATAATACATCCTGTGCGTTTCATGCCTGAGACGGATATCCGTAAAACCTGCTTCACGCATCTGTTCTTCCAGCGTATAAACCGGATGGAAATCCAGAACACGGCCTGCATTATCCAGCCCGAAAAAGGCGAAACCGGTCTCGCAGAGCGTACCGGGCGCCAGTGTCGAGAAATACAGAATCCCGTTTTCGCCGAGTACACGGTACAGTTCCCGAAACACTGTATCGGGACGACACCATTGCAAAGCCAGACTGCTCCATACGAAATCGAATCCGCCATCCGGAAAAGGCAGATTTTCCAGATCGCCTTCCACCGCCTCAAAACCTTTCCGATGCATACATTCAACCATTCGGGAAGAAAGGTCACAACCGATCAGCGAAGCATCCGGCCACAGGCATCCAAGGCACTGTGAACCGAACCCGGTACCGCACCCGCCATCCAGTAAACGTTCCGGTGTCCATCCGGCCGGCAGCCACTCAGGCAAAAGACACAACATCCGCTCGCATACTTGTCGCTGGAAAACAGCCAGTGCATCATATGAACTGGCAGCCCGGCCGAATGCCTCGCCGATTTTCGTCTTGTCCATATCAGTGCTCCAGGAACGCTCTGACAAGCCGTGCGCATTGCCTTGAATCGGACAAAAACGGAGCATGTGCCACATCCGGCAAAACCTTCAGTGCTGCATCAGGCAGGTTCTCTGCCAGCCAGAAAGCGGCATCAGGCGGCATCAGGGGATCTTTTTCGCCATGAATCAACAGCGTTTTCTGATGAATATCCGGAACGAGCGAACGGAAATCAGCCCTTTCCAGAAAATCCAGACCGGCATCAAGAACCGGAAAGGGCGGTATGTCCAGCACCGACAACCGGCGCCCGATGGCTCGGGCCTGTCTATCATGCCGGTTGAAAAGCGCGATGAAACGGCGAAGTGTGGCAGCCGGATCGGCCCGGACACCATCACGGAAATGTCGTGCGGATTCCTGCGACATACCGGCCGGCCAGCCGGGCCGCCCGACAAAACAGGGCGTCGCACCGAAAAGTACCAGTCTCGCAATTTTCTCCGGATAACGGCAGGCAGCCGACAATGCCAGGAGAGCTCCCATCGACCAGCCGCACAAAACAACCGGTTCCGGAATACCTTCCATCAGGGCATCTGCCCATGACGATAGAGAATCGCCGGCAGGCAGACCGGCATTCGCATATCCCGGTAGCGGCATGGTTTCATATACGATATCGCCGGGCAACACCTCGCGCAGATCCTTCATAAAATCAGTCCAGACATCGGGCGACATGCCCCAGCCATGCCAGAAAACCAGTTTCGTCATGCTATTTCCCTCAGGGCATCGACCAGTCTGACGACCTGTTCATGCGTATGTGCGGCAGACAGGGAGATACGCAAACGCGCACTGCCTTTGGGAACGGTCGGCGGCCGGATGGCCGGCACCCAAATGCCCCGTTTGGCCAACTCAGCGGAAATGTTCAGAACGGCATCGTTTTCACCGACCACCACCGGCTGGATCCCCGTGAAAGAAGGCAACAGTTTCCACTTCGAACCGCACAGTCCACGCTGCAACCGGCCGATCAGCGCCTGTAAATGGCAACGTCTGTCATCGCCGTTTCTGATCAGTTCGAGCGAGGCCAGAATCGCGGAAGCCATGACCGGGCTGGTCGCCGTCGTGAAGATATAGGAACGGGAACGCTGCATGAGCCATTCGATAACGGTTTCCGACCCGGCTACAAATGCCCCCGAGACACCGGCGGCCTTGCCCAGCGTTCCGACATAGACCAGACGCGGAGAAAAGGGCAGTCCTGCATGGTCGAGCGAACCGCGTCCTTCACGCCCCAGCACTCCGAAACCATGTGCATCGTCCACCACCAGCCAAGCATCATAACGTCCGGCCAGCTCCATCAGAATCTTTAAGGGCGCCAGATCGCCATCCATGCTGAACACCGCATCGGTCAGAATCAACTTGTGCCGTGCATCACTGGCCGCCAGCATTTTTTCCAGCTGTTCCATATCGTTATGGGCATAGCGGTGATGCTCCGCACGGGAAAGCTGAACGGCATCGATTAAGGATGCATGGTTCAGACGGTCGGCGAAAACGGCATCGCCGCGTCCGACCAGCGTCGGGACGACACCGACATTGGCCATGTAGCCTGTACTGTAAAACAGGGCACGCTCTGCTCCGACAAATGCAGCCAGTGCATTTTCCAGCGCATCATGCGGCCCCATATGACCACTGACGACATGCGAGCCGCCCGAACCGGTTCCCCATCGCCTAGCCGATTCGCAAACGGCATCGGCCAATGCCGGATGGGACGCCAGCCCAAGATAATCATTGCTGCAAAAAGCCAGAACCTTTCTGCCATTGACGACAGCCTGCGTACCGCAGGCGGACTCCAGCGTTTTCCGTTGACGCAACAGATTGTTTTCCGACAGCGATTGAAGCCGTCGGGTCAGTTCTTCCCAGATCATTTCGTTTTTTATGGTGCCGGTTATACCGCCATCCGGTCAACGGATGACGCGTTCATGGAGGACAGGCGGCTCATCATTATACATTTCAACTAGTGTCGAGGCACGGGTTCCGTAATCGGGCGACTCGATACAGACGGAGGAAAGCAATTTTTCCCATTCATAGGATACTCCGGTATGCGGCAGCAGCCTGTCCGGTGCTTTCGTCGTATCCGAAAGCATTTCGAAATAGGCTTCTTCCGGAGCATTGATTCCAAGCAGACAGGCGAACTGGGCACGTGTCCGGACGACTTTCGGCCAGGGATCATTCAGAAGGGCATTCGACAACCCATAAATACCGGGTTTCAATGGACGGCCGTTTTGCGGATTCATCATGCCGAAATTGGAAAACCACACCAGCGTCTCATCATCACCGACTAGCAGATTGAACCCGTTATAATGATACGATTCACGCCTGATTTCTCGGATATACTCTTCCGGCGTCAGATTCGACGCCAGATAATCGCTGACCAGAAGACCGCGTGTCGGCGCGTTTTCCTTCATCAGATGCGGAGCCCGCACATTGGTCAGAGCAGCGAACCGGCTGCCTTTTTTGCCCGCTTCATGCGCCACCCCCAGCCACGTTCCGCCGCCTTCCAGATCACGGCCGGCATAAATCTGCGGATGATCTTTCCACCGGTGGGCCGGCACGGCAGGTCTTGCATAAAATTCATCCCGGTTGGATGCGGCAATCAGGGGCACACCAGGTTTGATTTGCCATGCAAATACGATCAGACACATAGGAAGGACAATCTCCGGAACGGGCAAGCGACAAAAAACCAGCACTTCGCTGAATGGTTCTCATTTTAAAACAAAACGGCCATTCGGGTTTTACCGGAAACGCTTTGCGCTTTCTGACCGTTTTTCTGGCCTTCCTTTTCTGGTATCTGTGGCGTTTTCCGATCCGCCAGATCAATCCATCCACCTCCCAGCGACTTGTACAGGTCGACAACCGATATACACATTGATTTGGATGCAGTCTTAACATCCTTTCCCGTCTGAGGGTGTAAGGTTCCTACTGAACTGGAACGCTTGCGTCCTGATTAGGGAAGGGACGCCATTCACTTTGAGGAGTTGCTGCAGAAGATTTTCCGTACAAAACTTGAGTAGAGAAGCACCGCTATTGGCGAGCAGTACCTTTTCACGGCCATTGTACCCGGACAGTAGAAGGGCGGGTTCCCGTTTCCGTTTGTTTGTGTCCCGTTCCAGGATCGACAGTCGCGGCTCTTAACGGTGTGCGATAGGCCGAAAGCCTCAAGCTGTCATATCCGCGAGTAATCAAGGCATGATAGAGTAATTCTCCGAAAGAGTGCCTGGCATTTTCGGCCGCGACACCACTGTTGCAGGCGTACATTTTCAGGTTGGTAATGTTTCCGGGCAAACCGTCTCGTATCATTCTGTTCGCCAATCCGCTCGGTGATAGTGTTTCACGGCCTGTCCCGAAAATATTGTTGGTATTGCTGATCACTGTTCTGTTGCAATGAGCCAGAACATACAGGGTATATTGATCAGGTGATTCATGTATCTTGTCGAATATCCGTTCCCTGCCATGTATGATGAGGTTAGGCGTTTTTCTGTCCGGATTGTCTAACCTGTATGAGAGCCTGTTTTCTCGCCATTGGCGTGCAGCGTCTTCAAGCTGGGTTTCAATTCCCGTATCGAACGGGATGTAAATATAGTACTTTCCTGGCATGAATTTCTCCGGTCAGTTTTCCTGTCTGGATCGTGTGGTGAATGTTTGCCTTGATGATGGAGAAATCGTACCATTTTGAAAATGCTACCAATA
>CAZRQR010000066.1:0-9712 GCA_964602435.1 uncultured Oxalobacter sp. | reverse complement strand
TCCTTCAGGGCGTGGAGGATGTCAAACGGACAAAAAGCGTGTGACTACTTCTGCATCCGTATTCTCTCTAGGGGAATCATATACGATTGATCCTTTCTCCATGACGATAATCCTGTCGGCGACGTCCAGTGCAAAGCTCAGAACCTGTTCGGAAACAAAAATAGTCAGACCTCTCTTGTCACGGATTTGTCTCAGTATCTTTGCCATATCCTTGATGATATTAGGCTGTATTCCTTCGGTCGGTTCGTCTAGCAGAAGCAGTTTGGGGGCGCTTGCCAATGCTCTGGCTATTGCCAGCTGCTGTTGCTGTCCCCCTGACAGATTGCCGCCTTTGCGTTTGGCGAAATCTTTCAGGACAGGAAAAATGTCGTACAGATCTTCCGGAACGGTTTTATGATCCGTTACAGTCAGACCGGTTTCGATATTTTCCTGTACAGTCATGTTGGAAAAAATCATGCGTCCTTGGGGGACAAATCCGATGCCGGCTTTTACCCGTTCGAAACTTTTCAGTCCATCAATATTGTTGCCGTCCAGACTGGCATGTCCGCTCCGGTTTTTGATGATACCGATGATTGACTTCATAAGGGTTGTTTTTCCCATACCATTGCGTCCGAGAAGGGCGACGATCTCGTTTCGGGAAATTTCAAGATTCAGGCCGTTTATGACAGAGCTTTCACCATATGCCACGGAATAATCATTCAGGTTGAACATTGCCATACTCCTTGTTATTGCCCAAGATAAACATCTATAACTTTCTGATTCTTTTTGATGGAATTCATGCTTCCTTCGGCCAGAAGTTTTCCCTGATGCATGACGGTTACCCTGTCGGCAATTTCCTCAACGAATTTCATATCGTGCTCAATGACGATAGCGGAACGGCCCTTTATGATTTTTCTGAGCAATTCGGCAGTTTGTATCCGTTCTGAAACAGACATGCCCGCAACAGGTTCATCCAGCATGAGCAGAGACGGATTCTGGATCAGAAGCATGCCGATTTCCAGCCACTGCTTCTGGCCGTGGCTTAAAAGGCCTGCTTTTGTGTTGATTTTGTCCCCGAGAAAAATGGTGTCTGCTGTTTCAAGTACTTTCTGATATATTTCCTCGTTTCTTCTGAAAAACAGGGTACCGATGACGCCCTTGCCTTTTGGGTAGGAAAGTTCAAGATTCTCGAATACAGTCAGTTCTTCGTATATCGAAGGATTCTGGAATTTCCTGCCGACTCCAGACTCAATAATTTCATGTTCCTTCAGTTTTGTCAGTTCCTTGTCACGGAATTTGATGGAGCCTGAAGTGGCTCGTGTTTTTCCGCAAATCAGATCCAGTACAGTCGTTTTTCCTGCCCCGTTCGGGCCGATAATGACTCTTATTTCGCCTTCATCCACATAAAGCGACAGATTGTCCACGGCTTTGAATCCGTCGAATGAAACAGTCAGATCTTCGATATAAAGGGCGAATGGTTTTTGCAATCCGTTTATGGACAGGCGGGTATTATTTTCATTTGTCGTGGTGCTCATGGTCAGGCTCCTTTTTAACAAACCTAGTGTCTTTTGGCGAAAGGCAATCTGCCATGTCCGAACAGTTTGCCGAATTTCGCAATGATCCAAGGTTCCAGTTTTCCGTCATATAACCCGGCAAGTCCTTTCGGGAACGCCATGACGACACCAATAAATAATGCTCCCATGGCAAAGAGCCATAATTCCGGAAAGTTTTCCGATACCAATGTCTTGACGTAATTGACCAGCAGTGTCCCGTAGACTGCTCCAAAGATGGACATACGCCCTCCCACAGCACAAAAGATGACCATTTCGATGGAGGCGACTATTCCGACAAAACTGGGGGACATGAAGCCGACCTGAAGGGTAAACATGGCGCCACCTATGGCTGACAGTACGGAACTGAAGCACAGGACAAATATCTTGAAATTATCCACGTCATAACCCGAGAAGCGGACTCTCTGTTCCTGATCGCGAATGGCAAGCAGAAGATGCCCCATTTTTCCTCTCAACAGCAGATGGGAAACAAACAGTGCCAGCATCAAAAAAGCCACGCATATGTAATACAGAACAAGTTTGGCCTCATCACTTCGTATATCGAAACCGAGACAGGTTCTCAGATCCGTAATACCGTTGACGCCACCGGTATATCCTTGCTGGCCGATAATGAGAATGGTCAGGATAGCGGCAATGGCTTGGGTGATGATGGAAAAATACACTCCGGAAACACGCCGCTTGAACATTGCGGTACCGAAGATATAAGCAAATACGGAAGGTACGACCACAATCAGGAGCAGTGTGAGAGGAAAGCTCTTGAAAGGTTCCCAGAACCAGGGAAGTTCTGTCAACTGGTTCCAGTCCATGAAATCCGGGATTCCAGGTGTGGATTGAATGGCCGTTGCTTCCGGGGTCGAGGCTTCAAGTTTGAGGAACATGGCCATGCAGTATCCGCCAAGACCGAAGAAGATGCCTTGGCCAAGACTTAATATGCCGCCATAACCCCAGCACAGAACCAGCCCTATGGCAACAAAAGCGTAACTCAGGTATTTCCCCAGAAGATTGAGTCGGAAGACATCCAGTACAGTAGGCATGACAACGGCAAGCAGCACCGCCAGAATGATGAAATTGAGGACAGTCTGTTTCCCGAGCAGTGGGAGATGAAGGTTGGAGTTTTGTTTGCTGATCATAATATGGCTCCCCGGTTTTCTCAGTTACGGATCTTGGTTGAAAACAAACCTTGAGGTCTGATCATCAGGATGATGACAACTGCCAGCAGAGTCAGTACCTTGGCGGTTGATCCGGACATGAAAAATTCCAGAACAGACTGTGCCTGGGCAATGGAGAAGGCGGAAGCTATCGTACCTAGAATGGTACCGGCGCCACCGAAAACAACGACCAGGAATGTATCGACGATATAGAGCTGGCCGGCAGTAGGGCCGGTTGAGCCGATCATGGTAAAGGCGCAGCCTGCAATGCCTGCAATGCCGCAACCCAGACCGAAAGTGACACGGTCAACCTGTGCAGTATTGATACCGACTGCACCGGCCATAGGACGGTTCAAAACGACTGCTCTTAGCTGTCTGCCGAAAGAAGAGCGATATATCATGAACCATATTGCAGCTGTTACCATGAGAGTCAAGAAAAGCACGAACAGGCCGTTTATCGGTATTTCTATCGTTTCGGTAAGGCTGAAGGATCCCATCAGCCAGTCAGGCAGCGTGACACCTACTTCGCGTGCACCGAAAACGGAACGGTAAATCTGTTGCAGTATCAGGCTCAGTCCCCAGGTGGCCAGAAGTGTGTCCAGCGGTCTTGCATACAGGTGGCGAATCATCAGCCATTCCAGAAGCATTCCCATGACCGCCGTGATCAGGAAAGCCAGAACGAGTGCGACGAAAAAGTAGATTCCAAATAATGAAGGAAAATAATTTTCAAAAATATTTGAGCAAATATAGGTAACATATGCTCCAAGTATCATGAACTCGCCATGCGCCATATTGATTACGCCCATCTGTCCGAAGATAATGGCAAGTCCCAGTGCCATCAGAAGGAAAACGGAAAACAGGCTAAGCCCGGCAAAGCCTTGCATGGCAAGTACTGATGACAATTCAGAAAAACTGTATGAGAACATGTTTTTGCTCCTCCACAAGTCAGATTCGGCCACTTGAGCGAAGGGGCAATGCCCCTTCGCGGTTTGGAAAAACGGTCGAGGGTTATTTGATTATTGATAACCTTTCGGGAAAGGATTTGGCTCGATAACACCGCTTTCATAAACGACCTTGAACTGGCCGTTTTTCTGACCTTGGCCGACCACTGTCTTCATGTAAAGATGATGGTTCTGGTGGACTTTCACTTTACCGTTGGGACCGTCGAATTCGATGCCGGGCAGTGTCTTCTTGATGGCGTTGATATCAAACGAACCGGCTTTTTCGACCGCTGCTTTCCACAGCCACGGACCTAGGTAAGCAGATTCCGTAACATCGCCGATGACGATGTCGTTGCCCCATTTTTTCTTGAACGCCTTCACAAAATCCAGGTTTTTGGCGTTTTTCATGCTCTGGAAATATTTTGTGACCGAGTAACCTCCTTCGTAGTTTTCGCCGCCGATTCCGCGGACTTCATCCTCCGTGACCGAAGTGGACAGAAGCAGAGGTTTTTCGTTGCCCAGATTGACACCGGCAGCCTTGAGCTGTTTGTAAAACGATACGTTTGAACCGCCGACCACAATTGAAAAGATCACATCCGGTTTTTTGAGTTTGATCTTGTTGATCACGGAATTGAACTGGGTATGGCCAAGCGGGTAGTATTCCTCGCCCAGAACCTTGAGGCCCTTTTTTTCGATATGCTTGCGGGCGATCTTGAAAGATGTTCTGGGCCAGATATAGTCAGAGCCAATCAGATAAAAGGTTTTGGCCCCTTTTTCTTTCATCACCCAGTCCAGACCAGCCAGAATTTGCTGTGTCGCTTCCTGGCCGGTATAAATGACATTGGGGGACTGTTCCAGCCCTTCATAGAAAGTAGGGTAGAAAAGCATGTTGTTGTGCTGTTCAAAAATGGGCAATACGGCCTTGCGCGAAGCAGATGTCCAGCAACCGAATACGGCAGCCACCTTGTCGTTGACAATCAGCTTTTGTGCTTTTTCAGCATAAGTCGGCCAGTCGGATGCACCGTCCTCCTGTACAATTTCGATTTTCCGTCCCAAGACGCCGCCTGCCTTGTTGATCTGTTCGATTGCCAGTTTTTCGGCCTGAACGGAACCGGCTTCGCTTAATGCCATGGTTCCCGTGATCGAATGCAGGATACCGACCTTGACTGTTTTGTCGGTGACGGCCAGTCCGGTGGTATTCACATTGCTGGCTGCGCCTGCCGGTGCACTGATCGCCAAACCTAGCGATATTGCCGCCAAGATTCCTGCTATAGTTTTTTTTGTTTTATGCTCCATGATTGCGCTCCTTTTTTCATATCGAGAATGAAAACTGCTGAATTGATTATCCTGAAATCATGGATCGGTCTGAATGTGGAAAATGCACTACCCGGATAAGTCAAATAACGTATGCAGAGAGCGGATGTTCCGTTTACACTGGTTTTGTCGAATCGGGATCGGATAAATGCCAGAGCCGGAAATGGAAAAAAACATCGTTCATCCTCGCAGAACCTATAGCCGTTGGGTGTCTGACCAGACACTTGAGGATTATTCCCTGCGTTATACGGCAAGAAGTGCCAGACGTATGTCCGCTTCAACGGTTGCCGTCGCCACGACGGGATCAATCAGTTTTCTGGCTCTGGAAGTGATCGGCGCCAATATTGCCATTCAGTATGGGTTCAATCATCTTCTGTTGTCGCTGTTGCTGGCTGTGCCGGTCATATTTTTCATAAGCTGGCCCATTGCATTTTATGCCGTGAAATACAATGTCGATATAGATCTTCTGACCCGGGGAGCCGGTTACGGTTATTTTGGGTCATCGGTGACCTCGCTGGTTTATGCTTCCTTTACATTTATCTTTCTGGCTTTTGAGGCAACCATTCTGGCAAAGCTTCTCAATATGGCACTGGGTATTCCTGCCGCTTTCGCCGATTTCATTTCCGTTGCGGTCGTCATTCCTCTCATTCTTACGGGATTTTCATTTATCAACCGTTTTCAGGTCATCACCCAGCCCCTGTGGTCGGTCATACAGCTTGTCGCTATTGTTGCCATTGCATTTATTGCCGGAAAGGGACAGTTCATCAGTATGCCTTTGTTCGGAGAAGACGATTTCAACCTGATATTTCTGGGATATGCCCTGTCCATTGTTCTCGCGCTTGTCTCACAGATCGGCGAACAGGTGGATTACCTGCGTTTTATGCCGGATGAGAATTCACGCAACAGCAGAAAAAGGTTCTGGGGGACACTGTTTGCTGGACCGGGATGGATATTTCTGGGCGGCATGAAAATACTGATCGGTGCGATACTCGGAGTCGTCATCATGCATGAAGGAGGCAATTCCATTGCGGCCACAGATCCGAATTACATGTATTTCCGTGTCTTCAAGGAAATCGGGCTCGGGAATGGGACGTTTGCACTGATTCTTACCGTAATATTTGTTGTCCTGTCCCAGATCAAAATCAATGTCACCAACGGTTATGCCGGTTCGATTGCATGGTCCAATTTTTTCTCAAGATTGACGCATGCACATCCTGGCAGAATAACCTGGGTATTTTTCAATGTGATGATTGCCTGGATACTGATGAGCTGCGGAATTTATGAGGCGTCCTCTGAAGTACTCAGTCTTTATTCCATACTCGCCGTTTCATGGTGCGGTACACTTGCTGCAGATATACTTGTCAATAAAAAATGGGGACTGAGTCCTGAGGGCATAGAATTCAAGCGAGCCTGTCTTTATGATATCAATCCTGTCGGCTTCGGTTCCATGTTCATATCCTCCATACTCGGGTTGGCCTGTTATTCTGGCGTGTTTGGAGAGTTGGCAGCAGCATTTTCCGTATCCATCGCGCTGGTATGTACGTTTATCACCTGTCCCGCCATTGCGTATCTTACACGCGGACGTTATTACATTGCCCGCCAGTCCGGCGATTTGCCGGAACATTGCCGTTGTTCCTCGTGCGGTAATGAATTTGAACGGGAGGACATGAATTTCTGTCCATACTATAACCAGTATATCTGTTCCTTGTGCTGTACTCTGGACTCATGCTGTTCCGACAGCTGCAAGTCCAAGGCCAATATCAAAGACCAGATTGAGGCATTGCTTCCGGAGAGCATAAAACGGGAAGTCCACTTCAGTCTGATCAAGTTTTTTGGATTTATGCTGCTGTTTTCGGTCATCATCACCGTGATTCTGGTTTGCATTTACCATATATTCGGAGATATGTTTGCCAGTCAGGACAGGGAAGTGTTGTTCGAGATGCTGTTCATGATTTTCATGTTGATGGAAATTATTGCGGCCATTTTCTCGATGCTTTTTATGCTGGTGTCAGAAAGTCGCCGGCGGGCGAGAGATGAGTTACAGAAACAAAATATCATTCTTGAGCATGAAATCCGCGAAAGAAAACAGATGGCCGCATTACTTGAAAATGCGAAACAAATGGCGGATGAAGCCAATCAGGCGAAAACCAGATATCTTTCCGGTATCAGTCATGAACTGAGAACGCCGCTCAATACCATTCTGGGTTATAGCGAAATTCTGGACAAGGCTTCTGATATTCCGGAAAAACACCGGAAAGCTCTGGAGATTATGTGCCGCAGCGGAGAATATCTGGCCGATCTGATCGAGGGGTTGCTGGATATTTCAAAAATTGAGGCAAGAAGGCTCAATCTTATTTACGGTGATACGAATCTTTCTGTTTTGCTGGATCAGCTTGTTACTTATTTCAGCAATGCTGCCGGCAAGAAAAATCTTGAGTTCGAATACAAGGTTGAAAATGCCCTGCCCAAATACGTGAATACGGACGAGAAAAGACTTCGGCAGATTCTGACGAACCTGCTTTCGAATGCGGTAAAGTATACACCGAGCGGTAAGGTAGTTTTCCGTATCCGATATCGTAATGAAGTTGCCACCATCGAAGTTTCCGATACAGGTATCGGTATAAAAAAGGAAGATCTCGAACGTATTTTTGAACCGTTCAGAAGGCTTGAATATACCAGAACGCATGCTGATGGCACAGGACTCGGATTGACTATAACCAATCTCCTTGTCACGATAATGGGCGGAGAGCTGGACGTTCAAAGCGAGTACGGCCGTGGAAGTCGGTTTATCCTGAAACTGAGGCTTAGCCGTTCCTCTCCGAAAAAAGTTCCCCGGTATGATCACAGAAAAATCACGGGTTATACCGGAACGGAAAAACGTTCCTTGACTGTTTTGGTGGCAGATGACAATGAGAAACATCGCGTCTTGATGTCACGCATACTCGAACCAATCGGCTTCAAGGTCGTGCATGCATGGAATTACCAGAGTGCGGTAGAGCAGATGCGGAAACGGAATCCGGATCTTTTTCTGGTAGATATTTCCATGCCGGAAAAAAATGGCTGGGATCTGCTGCAAAAGATACGGGAAGAAGGAATAAATACGCCGGTCATCATGGTTTCCGCCGAAGTGTCAGAGGGAAATGTGCCGGAAAGGATACAAAAAATGCACAACGGGTATATCATCAAGCCGATCAAACAGGAGAAACTGTTTGAAGTCATAGCCCGTGTTCTTCTGATAGAATTCACGTATTCGGAAACATGCAGTCCGGCTGACAGGTATCCCGGTTTATCGGAAAGAGTGAAAGAACAGAGTGATTTGTGTACGGATAACAAGATAGCTGTGCCAGACGATATATGGCGAGACTATTGTTCATTGGTGGGGATCGGATATATACAAGGAATCAAGAATCTCAATGCCAGGGCTTTTGGCGATGGTTTCATAAGTATGGCAGAAAAGAATATGCTTGATGATTGCGCTGAACGCTGTGAATTTGAAAGACTTTGTGATCTTCTGGACATAAAGCCGGCAGGAACTGTGGAAACGGCAGAATCAGAAAGTGGAAGCAATGTCTGACAGGAATGAAACGGCCGTCATTCTGGTAGTGGATGATTCTCCGGATGCTTTGGCCATGTTGAATGAGGCACTGAGCAGTGAGGGATTTTCCGTTCTGGTTGCTTTGGGCGGCGCGCAGGCAATATCCATTTGCAACAGGATTACACCGGATCTCGTTTTGATGGATGCTGTTATGCCAGGTATGGATGGATTCGAAGGCCATCAAAGACTGCGTGAGAACAGCAAAATGCAAAATGTTCCCGTCATTTTCATGACGGGGCTGGATTCCGGTGAAGTGGCAACGGCCAGTCTGGAGTCTGGGGCTGTGGATTATATACAGAAACCGATACGAATTGCCGAATTGTGCGCAAGAATAAGAAAACATATTTTACGTGCAAGACAGATTAATGAGTCAGGCAATATACTTGACAGCCGTGGACTGTCGACAATGGTCGTGAACGGGGACGGTACGGTTTTATGGTGTACTGACGGTGCGACAAAACTGTTGGAAACAGCCGGGATAGGCAAAATCGAAATGGCGACGGTATTGCCTTCGATGTTGTCAGACTGGATCAAGAATGCGAGAAAAAGGGATTCCCTGTCAGTCGGTACGGGAATCAGCCTCAAACTTGAGAAATCGGAAGGTAATTCGTACATACTCAACATAACGAAAAAAAACGACGAGAATGAGGCTGCCGGTCTGCTTAGCAGGAGATTCAATTTGACTGAAAGGGAAGGCGAGGTTTTGTATTGGATCAGTCATGGAAAGACAAACAAGGAACTTGCCAGCATTCTCGGTATCAGTGCCAGAACGGTCAACAAGCATCTTGAGAGTATATTTCTGAAACTCATGGTGGATAACCGAACATCTGCGGCAAGTCTTGCCATAGAAGAATTGCACAATTATGGTTCTGACTGAGATGGCACGAAATACTCGTTATCAGCCGTGCCGTAAACCCCGTTCTTTAGAGTAGTGGATATAAGACACGGATAGCGAAGCAATCCAGAAGAAGGAAATCTTGCACGGTTTCAGGTTCGGTATAGAATCAGAAGAAGAAGGATATCAGGGAAGCCATGCAAATCAGAAAAGCCTTCCGATACGAGCTGATGCCAAGAGGGGGACATATCCGCAGGATGAAACAGTTCTGCGGATGTGCCCGTTTCGTATTCAACCGTGCTCTGGTGTATCAGAAAGCGCAGTATGAG
>CAZRQR010000065.1:0-9757 GCA_964602435.1 uncultured Oxalobacter sp. | reverse complement strand
GTTTCGAGGCGGCACAATCACCAACAAGCCTCCTTTCCATGCCAGCTTGTATTCCAGTTGCCCTCTGAACTCGTACCATCCCTGATCCAGGATGGAGCGGTTCAGTCCTGACTTGGCTCTGACGTCTCTTCCCGGTGATTCCCTTGTTCCTGATGAATCCGAATCTTTCATCAGCACCCTGCGCGCATTCGGCTCTGCCACGAAAAACAGGTTCTTTATCCGTGTTTCAGCGCCGACATTTCAGGAAAGAATGAAATTGATTTGCCCTTGCATGTTTTCGGTCGGTTTTTCCCTGAACTGCGATTTCACAAAACGGAACAATTTGCCAATAATATAACTCATCATCAGATTGCTTTTCGCAGCTGCCGTTTCTTCTCCGGATTGTCCTTGGGCAGCGGCAAGACGCAAACATTGTCTGAGCGTCAGTTCGACACGGTCGAAAAACTGGTTCATCCGCAATTGCAGACGACTGTCTTCGTTGACCAGTGCATCACCGATCATCACCCGTGTCATTCCGGGATTGCGTACAGCGAAATTGAGAAGCAGCATGGAAACAGATTGCGCCTGCAACAACCCGTTTTCTTCTCTTTCGCTTATCTGGTTGATCACACCAAAAATACTCGACTCGATGAATTCGATCAGCCCCTCGAACATTTGTGCCTTGCTGGCGAAATGCCGGTAAAGCGCCGCCTCTGATATTGAAAGGCGTCTGGCCAAAGCTGCCGTCGTTATCTTTTCTGCCTGTGGTTCCTCAAGCATCTGCGCCAGTGCCTGTAATATTTGCAGTTTCCTTTCTCCGGATCTGGTTGTACCCATAATTGACGACAAAATGAAAAATTAACAAAAACGTTCCAAACAATGTACCAAACGACGAACAGAAGAAATCCGCAGATCGACATATATCGACCTGCCGGCCTGCTTCTTGCCGGAAAGATACGGATAGGAATGCCGGGAGAAATTCTCCATATCGAGATACCGGGTGACCAGAACCGTTTTCATACCGAGCGCCTTGGCCGCTTTCAGGATATGGATATTATCGTCCACAAGCACACAATCTCCCGGCTGCACTCTGAGCATCGCCAGCAATTTGTGAAAAAACTTTCCGGATGGCTTCGGTTCAAATTTGCCGAAAACACGCATCGATTCTATGGCAATGTGTTTTTCAAAATACCGGTGCAATCCCAGCAGTTTCAGAATATCTGACGAATAACGGTAAGCCGAATTTGTCAGCAACACCTTTTTTCCCGGCAGATTTCTGAACAAGGCCGGCAGACCTTTTTCCGCGCTGAGCAGTGCGGCCAGATCATCGAACCGATGGGCAGCCTCCAGAAAATCCCTTGCCTTCTGATCCAGAATCCTGCTTACACCAAGCAAAGTAGCGCCAAACCGTTTCCAGTACTCGACTCTTAACTGGTTGGCAGCTTCCGCCGACAAATGAACACCATCGTTTTCTTTCGCATGTCTGGAAAGAAAAGCATTCATATTTGCACTGATTTCAGGAAATATGGCAAGCGAGGCGTTGTGCAAGGTATTGTCGAGATCGAACAACCAGATCATTCTCTCATTCCGTTACAAAATTTCCGGCACAAAAAAGCCCATGCATGCACGGGCTTTTTTCGGGAGCAACCGCTCATCAGGCTGCTTTTTTGTTCGGTGCATTCCCATACCGTTTGTTAATCCAGTACTGTTGCGCAATCGACAGAAGATTATTGACAACCCAGTACAGGACCAGACCGGCAGGGAAGAAAAAGAACGTAATTGAAAAAACAATCGGCAAAAACATCATCAGCTTGGCCTGCAAGGGATCCGGTGGGGGCGGACTCATCTTCTGCATAAGGAACATGGATCCCGCCATGACAATCGGCAAAATGAAAAACGGATCAGGTGCCGCCAGATTCTGGATCCAGCCGAGCCACGGCGCATTTCTGATTTCCACACTGGCAAGAAGCACCCAGTACAGCGAAATGAATACCGGTATCTGTACCACTACCGGCAGACACCCTCCCAGAGGATTGATTTTCTCGGCCTTGTAAAGGGCTACCAGTTCCTGGTTCATACGCTGCTTGTCATCCTTGTAGCGCTCACGCAATTGCTGGATTCTCGGCGTGAACTGCTTCATCCGTGCCATGCTCTTGTAGCTGGCAGCAGACAGCGGCAGGAAAAGAAGCTTGATCAGGCAAGTCAAAATGATAATCGTCCATCCCCAGTTACCCACTTCCTTGTAAATATGGGTCATCAGCCAGAAAATCGGTTTGGCGATAATCGTCAGCCAGCCATAATCCTTGACTAGCTCAAGACCGGGCGCGGTCTGCTCCAGAATCGCGGATTCCTGCGGACCGACATACAATCTTGAATCGTTGCTTGCGGAAGCTTTCGGAGCGAGTGTTCCCAGCGGGATAACCGTACCGATTGCGTAAAGATCTTCCCCTACTTTTTTGGTGTAGTTTTCACGATTGATTTTGTCTTTTGGAATGAAAGCGGAAACAAAATAATGCTGCACCATCGCAACCCACCCATTGTCGGTTCTGGTCGTGTGACTGGCACCTTTCGTTTCGGTAATGTCGTCAAACTTCAGTTTCTGGAATTTGTCTTCCTGTGAATAAACGGCCGGTCCGGTAAACGTACTGATAAACCGGGACTGCCCTTCAGGCCTGCTGCTGTCCCTCAACAACTGGAGATACAGGGATGCATCAATCGGTTCGTTCGTCAGATTCGTCACTTTCTGATCGACATCGATAACATAGCTGCCGCGCCTGAATGTATAGGTTTTGGTCAGACGGACGCCATTCTGTTCGGCATCCATGACAAGCCTGACCTCATCCTTGCCGTCCTCAAGGGAACGGTCCCCCGGCCGGATGGTAAAACGGGTTGCATGATTGGGATAAGCCCCGCCGGTCAAACCGGTCTGCGCAAGATATATGCGAGGGGGAGCAGATTCGAAAAGAACCATGTCTTTTTCCGAATCAACCGTATCCGGATATTTGAACAGCTGCAAATACTGGAAAACACCGCCATCCGAGGTGATCTTTGCCTTGAGAACATCCGTCGTAATCGTGACCTGTTCGGGCTGTTTTTCATGTACCGGTTTCTGGACTTCAGCTATCGCTGCCACAGGAGCGCCTTCTTCTTTCGGTACGGCTGCCGTTTCCACAGGCACTTCCGGCAATCCTGCATTGGGATCGGCTTTTTTGGCTTCATGCCGGAATATCAGAGACGAGCCACCACGATACACCTGCCAGTTATCCCAAAGCATAAACAGCGATATTGCCAGAATCAGCAATAGCGTAGTACGTTTTTTGGTGTCCATAATTTACTTTTCAAATATTCTTGCCGTCATTTTCGAACGGCACACCACTACTATTACAACCGGATTTTTTTTTCAGGAACAGGATCGAAACCACCCGGATGAAAAGGATGGCACTTGCACAGCCGCACAAGTGCCAGAATACCTCCCCTGAAACAACCGTGTACGGAAATCGCTTTCAGTGCGTATTGCGAACAGGTCGGGTAAAAACGACAATTTTGCCCCAGATACGGGCTGATACACAACTGATATCCCCGAATCAGAACGATAAGCAGCCATTTCAAAGGTGATTTCAGCATATCCGATTTTTCTGGTTCATTTTCCGCGAGGCAACCAGACGATACAATTCCTCTCGAAGAATACGTTTCAGTCGAGTACTGGTAGCCGATCCGTTACGGGTATTCACAGCAGATGTCATACGGATGATACAGTCTAATGCGGGCATTTGCATACAACGGAATACTTCCCTGCATACTCTTTTGACCGTATTGCGCGTAACCGCCCGCGGTGCAAACCGTTTGGCAACCACAATACCGAGTCGTGCGTGTTCCCGCCCGTTCAAACGGGCGAACAGGACGAAATGCTCTGTCCGTGCACACGGACGCATACGAAAAACGGATGAAAAATCATCCGTTTTAACGATACGCCGATCGGAGGAAAATTTGCTGTTCACACAATCAGCTTGATGTAAAGCCAGCTTTATACAGCCAGACGTTTACGGCCTTTTGCACGACGTGCACTCAGGACTGCCCGGCCATTCTTGGTTGCCATGCGGGCACGAAAACCGTGGGTGCGTTTGCGACGCACAACTGAAGGTTGATAAGTACGTTTCATGATGGTCTCGCTAATCAGCAAATAAAATTCAGAATACGATGCAATCTGTCCTGGTCAAATCCCTACCGACCGACCGGTCATATATTAACCATGACAAAACATCAAGTTATGCGCAAAGAACCAATGATTAGACCGTAGTTTTACCCATTCTGTCAATATGAACCTGTACTGATAAACGGAAATCCGTCAAAAAACTGACGTTGCCTGTGGATAACTCGGCTAATTCAAGGTAAAATAGCTATTTATGGAAACAGCACGGATTTTGGGCCGCTCTTTCCGGATCTCTCGCATCCTCTCATTGGATTTCAAGAATCGCTCCCGGCTCGCACAGGCAGTGATCATAAGGTTTTATTGTTGAAGCATGGAAAATTTCTGGCAAAACTGTTTGTCGCAACTGGAACTGGAACTGACCCCGCAACAATTCAGTGCATGGATAAAGCCGCTGGTGCCGCTGGATTATAACGACAGTATCCTCCGCATCGCCGCACCCAACCGTTTCAAACTGGATTGGGTCAAAACCCAGTATGCAGACAGGATTACCGCACTGGCATCCCAGTTTCTCGATGCATCAGTAGAAGTGCAGTTCATATTGAATCCGCAACCACGCGTATCCCCTGCTGCCAGAATCGCTTCATCTTTCCCGAAAACGGAAGCCTCTCTTTCAGAAAATGTGCCGGCAGAGATCAGCCGCAAGATTCCGGTCATGGAAACGCCAGTCCGTGAACAAAGCCGCATCAATGCCGAAATGACGTTTGACAGTTTCGTTACGGGAAAAGCCAACCAGCTTGCCCGTGCCGCAGCCATTCAGGTCGCCAACAATCCCGGCGTTTCATACAACCCGCTTTATCTGTTCGGTGGTGTAGGCCTTGGAAAAACCCACCTGATCCACGCCATCGGCAATCAGGTTCTGCTGGATATCCCTTCTGCACGTATCCGTTACATCCATGCCGAGCAATACGTCCGGGATGTCGTGACAGCCTACCAGCGGAAAGGTTTTGACGATTTCAAACGCTATTACCATTCACTGGATATGCTCCTTATCGATGATATCCAGTTCTTTTCCGGAAAAAGCAGGACACAGGAAGAATTCTTCTATGCCTTCGAGGCGCTGATTGCCGCAAGAAAACAGATCATCATCACCAGCGACACCTATCCGAAAGAAATATCCGGAATGGATGACCGCCTGACTTCCCGTTTCGACTCCGGCCTTACAGTTGCGATTGAACCGCCGGAACTTGAAATGCGCGTAGCCATTCTGATCAAGAAAGCCGGACAGGAAGGCATTCAGCTTTCCGGCGACGTGGCCTTTTTTGTCGCGAAACATCTTCGTTCAAACGTTCGTGAACTGGAAGGCGCATTGCGGAAAATTCTCGCCTTTTCCCGCTTTCACGGACAGGACATCACGATCGAACTGACGAAAGAGGCCCTAAAAGACCTTTTGTCCGCACAGAACCGGCAGATTTCCGTCGAAAATATCCAGAAAACTGTTGCCGATTTCTTCCGGATTAAGGTCGCCGACATGTATTCCAAGAGGCGTCCGGCCAATATCGCAAGGCCACGCCAGATAGCCATGTACCTGACCAAAGAACTGACCCAGAAAAGCCTTCCCGAAATAGGCGAATTGTTTGGGGGACGCGATCATACAACCGTTTTGCATGCTGTCCGAAAGATTGCCCAGGATCGCCTGAAAAATCCTGAATGCAATCACGAGTTGCATGTACTCGAGCAAACTTTGAAAGGTTGACAGCAATACAATCAAATCGTCATGGAATAAAGTAACCATTTTTCAAGGAAAAGAATATGCAACTGGTAAAAACCGGCAGAGACAATCTACTTCGCCCCCTGCAGACTGTCAGCGGCATTGTGGAACGCAGACACACCTTGCCGATTCTGGCCAATATTCTGATACGCAAGGAAGGCAATGCCGTCTCATTTCTTTCTACCGATACAGAAATCCAGATCGTCACCCATGCGGAAATAGGTACAGCGGAAGAAGATGCAACCACTACCGTGGCCGCCCGCAAGCTTCTCGACATCCTGCGTGCCCTTCCGGATTCATCCGACATCGTGGTTTCTCTGAACGACAAACGGCTTGTGGTTTCTTCCGGAAAATCCCGCTTTTCCCTGCAAACATTGCCGGCTGACGATTTTCCTGTCGTCTCGCAACCGTCCGAATACGAAACATCGGTCACTCTCACCCAGAAATCGCTGAAAAACCTTTTCAGTATGGTTTATTTCGCCATGGCGCAACAGGATATCCGTTACTACCTGAACGGTCTGCTGTTGCAGGTTGACGGCAAAACCATAAAAGCCGTTGCGACTGACGGCCATCGTCTGGCTTTCTGCCAGATGGAAACGGGCCAGGAATTTCCGAAAAACGACATTATTATTCCGCGAAAAACCATTCTGGAATTGCAACGCCTGCTTGAAGACTCGGAAGATCCCGTCAGAATCGATTTTGCCGGCGCGCAGGTCCGTTTCGTATTCGGTGACGTCGAGCTGATTTCCAAACTCGTTGAAGGCAAATTTCCGGACTATACCCGGGTCATTCCAAAAGGATACAAGAACAAATTCGTCATCTCCCGCGAACTTCTGCAAAGGGCCTTGCAACGTGCCGCCATCATGACAAGCGACAAATTCAAGGGAATCCGTTGCATACTGGCTCCGAGCAGTCTCAAGATCAGCTCGACCAATGCGGATCAGGAAGAAGCCATCGAGGAAATCGAGCTCGACTACACAGGTGACAACATCGATATCGGTTTTAATGTCACCTACCTGCTTGACGTGCTTGGAAACCTCAAAAGCGACGAAGTCGGCATCGAACTGGGTGATGTCAATTCATCGGCGCTCATATCCATACCGGACAATACCGATTTCAAATATGTTGTCATGCCAATGCGTATTTAACGGCGCAGTAACTCGCTGCGAATGATTTTTACCGGTTATGCTCTACCGTCCTCGCGCTGTTTACCGGACAGCGCGACGGCTGGCGTTTTAAGGAAAACAGTTCCATGTCGCAAAATACACAAAACGAAGTTCAGCAAAACGGGAACGCTTATGGCGAATCCTCCATTCAGATACTGGAAGGGCTTGAAGCCGTAAGAAAGCGTCCGGGCATGTACATCGGCGATACATCGGATGGTACGGGACTTCATCACCTTGTTTTCGAAGTACTGGACAATTCGATTGACGAAGCTCTTGCCGGTTATTGCACGGAAATCCATGTCACACTGCATACGGACAATTCCGTCTCCGTCGTCGACAACGGCCGTGGTGTTCCGACCGGAATCAAGTTTGACGACAAAAACACTCCGAAAAGAAGTGCAGCCGAAATCGTCATGACGGAACTGCATGCCGGAGGCAAATTCGATCAGAATTCCTACAAGGTTTCCGGCGGTCTGCATGGCGTTGGCGTTTCCTGCGTCAATGCCTTGTCCACCACCCTGAAACTGACTATCTGGCGTGACGGAAAAGAACATTACATGGATTTCAGCCACGGCCATCCACAGAATTCAACTGTCGAAATCATCAATGGGGTTGAATGTTCTCCCATCAGGATCGTCGGCGAATCCGACAGGCAGGGAACCCGTGTCCAGTTCTGGCCTGACGCTTCCATTTTTTCAACAGTGGAATTCCAGTACGACGTCCTCGCAAGAAGAATCCGCGAACTGTCTTTCCTGAACAATGGCGTCCGGATCCGCCTGACCGACCAGCGTACCGGCAAGGATGAAATCTTTGCCTATGAAGGGGGAACCCGCGGTTTTGTGGAATATATCAATCGCGGAAAAAGCGTGCTTCATCCTACCATTTTCCAGGCAACAGGAGAACGGATCTCGGAACTCAACACTCCCATTTACGTGGATATTTCCATGCAATGGAACGATTCATACAATGAACAAGTTCTTTGCTTTACCAATAATATCCCGCAAAAGGACGGCGGAACTCATCTGACCGGCCTGCGTGCCGCGATGACACGTGTCATCAACCGGTATATCGAAGAAAACGAGCTGGCCAAAAAAGCCAAGGTCGACGTAACCGGTGATGATATGCGTGAAGGTCTGACCTGTGTATTGTCGGTCAAGGTACCCGAACCGAAGTTCAGTTCGCAAACAAAGGACAAGCTCGTGTCTTCCGAAGTCAGGGGACCGGTTGAAGAAATCATCACCAAAACCCTGACCGACTTTCTTCAGGAAAAACCGAATGATGCCAAAATCATCTGTTCCAAAATCGTGGAAGCGGCACGGGCTCGCGAAGCGGCCCGCAAAGCACGCGAACTGACCCGCAGAAAAGGTGTTCTGGACGGTCTGGGTCTGTCCGCCAAACTGGCGGATTGCCAGGAAAAAGATCCTGCCCTGTCGGAACTTTATCTGGTTGAAGGGGATTCGGCAGGAGGATCGGCCAAACAGGGAAGAGACCGTCGCTTCCAGGCCATACTTCCCCTGCGCGGCAAGGTACTGAATGTCGAGAAATCACGTTATGAAAAAATGCTCTCCTCAGAGCAGATCACGACACTCATCGCAACTCTCGGAACAAGTATCGGTCCTGATGAATTCAATATCGACAAACTGCGTTATCACCGCATCATCATCATGACCGATGCCGATGTGGACGGTGCCCATATACGGACACTCCTTCTGACCCTCTTTTACAGGCAAATGCCACAACTTGTCGAACGGGGTTACGTCTACATCGCCCAGCCTCCCCTGTACAAAATCAAAAACGGCAAGGACGAGCGTTATCTGAAAGATGATCTCGAAGAAGCCAGTCACATGATGTCGATTGCCTTGCAAGGCGCCTCCCTGATTCCGGAAGAAAGTGCAGATCCCATTGACGGAGAACGGCTGCAAGCCATGGCTGAACAGCATACCATCGCATATAACATCATCCAGCGTCTTTCGCGACTGATCGATGCGGACATCCTTTCGGCAATCATGAATGGAGTCAAATTGCGACTGAATACCATGGAAGATGCCGAAAAATCGGCTGCCGAACTGAATCTGGCAATCAATGACCCGTCCGTTACCGTCGAAGTGGGCAAAGACACAAATGGCGTACCTTCCCTGACTGTCCGCAAAACGCTTTACGGAAATACGCATGTCACTGTACTGGACGCGGATTTCGTTTACGGCAATGACTACCGCATACTGGAAAAAACAGCCACCTCATTCCTGAATCTGATCGGATCCGGCGCAGTCATCCGCCGCGGCGAAGGTGACAAACTGAAACAGAAGTCTGTGAAGAATTTCCACGAAGCAATGCAATGGTTGAGAGCGGAAGCTGAAAAAGGCATCTCCAAACAGCGTTATAAAGGACTGGGAGAAATGAATCCTGACCAGCTTTGGGAAACAACCATGGATCCGAGCATACGGCGTCTTCTGAGAGTGAAAATAGAGGACGCCATCGCGGCCGACCAGATTTTCACAACCCTGATGGGAGACAATGTTGAACCCAGAAGAGCGTTTATCGAAAATCATGCATTGCTGGCAGGCAATATCGATGTCTGATCACTGATTCCCGTCTGTTTTTGCCTTCAGGCTGTCTTGTTAAAACAAGACAGCCTTTACCACAGGCAATATACCGTGCCGCCTGCCGACATCATTTTTCCCGGATAATTCGTTT
>CAZRQR010000064.1:3121-9789 GCA_964602435.1 uncultured Oxalobacter sp. | reverse complement strand
TAGCTGAATTTGACGGTATTGTCCGACTCATACTGCGCTTTCTGATACGCCAGAGAAACGGATATGGCGACCGCAAACAGGGACTGAATCCGTACCGCCGACAGGCATCATATGCGGAAGAAAAAGAAAAAGCGCCACAAACCGGTGCCCTGTTCATTCTGGTCGGGGTGAGAGGATTCGAACCTCCGGCCTCTACGTCCCGAACGTAGCGCTCTACCAGGCTAAGCTACACCCCGAATCGGAAGGCGGAAAGACTAGAATTTTCTTTCCACCGAGAAGGACGATAATTCTAGCAGAGATTTTTTATATTGACCACTGTTCAATGCAGATAACGCCTGTACCGCTTCGGCAACAGACTGCCGGGCCTTCCGGTAAGTATATTCCAGAGCGCCACTTGACCTGACCGCATCCGAAACACCTGCAAAGCAGCTTTCATCGCGATCCTCCACACTCCGGCGAATGAACGCTTTCTGCTCACTGCTCCCGTTTTTCATCAGATAAATAACGGGCAAAGTCATTTTGCCCTCTTTCAGGTCGTTTCCGGCATTCTTTCCCATCACATCGCTGCTACCGGCATAATCGAGCATGTCATCAATCAGCTGAAAAGCCATTCCCAGCGCCCGGCCGAACCGTGCCGCAGCTTCGACCTTGTCTTTACTCGCATCGGCGACAAGCGCGCCGATTACGGAAGATGCCTCGAACAATTTCGCCGTCTTGGCATAAATAACCCTGAAATATGCCTCCTCGTCAATATCCGTGTTGCGTACATTCATCAGCTGGAGAACCTCCCCTTCCGCGATGAGATTGGTGGCGTCGGCCAAGACATCCAGAATCCGCATATCGCCCACGGAAACCATCATCTGGAATGCACGCGTATAAAGAAAATCACCGACCAGAACAGACGAGGCGTTTCCGAACAGTGCATTGGCACTGGGAATACCCCGCCTCAGCCCGGACTCGTCAACGACGTCATCATGCAACAGGGTTGCCGTATGAATGAATTCAATCGTGGCAGCGAGCGTCTGATGATGGCATCCCTGATACCCAAGCGCTTTGGCCATCAACAGGACAAGAACAGGACGAATTCGTTTCCCGCCGGCATTAATGATATATTCGGCGATACGTCCGACAAGCGCGACATCCGAATTCATCTGCTGACGGATAATCCGGTTGACCGCATCCAGATCCTGCCGGATCGGTGAGAGAAAAGAGTTATCGGAACCGCTGTTCTTGTTATCGTTCAATGTTGATCCGTTCAATCAAATGACAGGCAATGGCAGCGATTATACGATGAGAGTACCATTCAGGTTAACTCTCCTCCCAATCGGCGCGACAAAGAATCCGGTAACCGGCACTCATTCCGGTTTTTTCTTTCCTTCTTCAGGCTTGAGTGGCATAACCAGCACCTTGTCGACACGATTTTTGTCCATATCCATCACCTCGAACCGCCAGCCACCCACATCGAAACGGTCAGCCGCAGCCGGTATTTTGCCAAGCATATACATCATGAAACCGCCCACCGTGTGAAACCGGTTCGAATCCTCTCCCGGCAATCCATGCCGTATCCCCAATCCCGAAGTCAACCGTTCCAGACTGACCTCTCCATCCACCAGCCAGGAACCATCTTCCCGGCGAATAAGATCATCTTCTTCCTGAATTCCCGGAACGGAATAGTCTCCGACAATGGCCGTCAGCACATCATTCAGCGTCACAATCCCCTGTACATCGCCATATTCATCCACAACCATCGCCAGCGTGTTTTTCGTATGGCGGAAATTCTCCATCAACTGGATCGTACTGATCGTTTCGGGAACGAACAGGGGTTTCTGAAGAACGGATTCGATATCTTCCCGCGTCACGGGAGTTCCGTTTATGGTTTTGCACAGCAGATCACCCCGGCGCAATATGCCGAGAATATGCGAGAGACCGTCACGGCAGACGATCAGTCTCGTATGTCCGGACGCCGCTATCCGATCCTTCAATATATCGAGGGAATCGTCAAGATCGAGTATGGCCAGATCGTGTTTCGGCGTCATGATTTCCACAACGGGTTGCTGATCCAACCTCAGGACATTGGAAACGATTTCCTGCTCTCCCTCGTGAAAAACACCCGCCTTGGTTCCCTGCCACATCAGCGCCCTGATTTCATTATCGCTGACAGGCGGTTCACTGTTCTTTTTGACCCCCATCAGACCCAGCAGCCATTCACTCGATTTCGACAACAGCCAGACCAGAGGCAAAGCGACGATGGCAAGCACACTCAGAGGCCGCGATGTCAGCGACGCAAGCCGTTCAGGCGCCAGCAATGCCAGCCCCTTGGGAACGAGCTCGCCAACGACAACGGTAAAATACGTCAGGCAGACGACTGTCACAGCCAGCGCGATCCCCTTCGACCAAGGATACAGCCACGGAACTTTTCCCAGCCATTCAGCCAGCGGAGCGGATACCACCTTTTCGCCGACAGCGCCGCTCAAAATACCGATGGATGTGATGCCTACCTGGATAGTCGACAGGAAACGGGCAGGAAACCGGTAAAGTTCAAGCGCTTTCCTTGCGCCGGCACTTCCTTCATCAGACAGGCTTTGCAGCCGTACCTTTTTCGACGAAACCAGCGCGATTTCCGACATGGCGAAAATGCCATTCAGCAATGTCAGCAAAACCAGCAACAGCAAATCGGTCAGAAACGCATTCATATTCAATCCATTGTCCTCAACCAGCCATATGGTAACGGAAATGCCGGAGATGAAAAATCCGGCGAAACGGCCGGTTTGAAACGACTTGACAGGAAACAGGCACGCCCGTCAGAAACGGCAAGTCACAGACGGAAGAAACCGTTCGAATGACGCGATGATTTCCCTTGAAACAGGGCGTTTCCGACGATGCACATCATCCCGGCACGATTGAAGAACCAGATGATCCGCACCCAGTTCCATCAGTTGCCGGGCCATCTTTTCCGCACTTTCGACAGTGAAAAAATCCGGATCGAGCGTACAACGCAATTCATGCGCCTTTCCGGAAGCCAGAACAAGACTCAACGAGTCACGTACGCGTTCACCATTCCCTCCTCCCGTAATGACATCATACTCGTCAAACGGCGCCTTGATATCCAGTCCGAGCCATTCAACAGACGGCAGGATTTTCCGGAGTCTTTCCGGATAAACACCGGAAGTGTGCAACGCGACTTCAAAACCCTCCCGGTGAAGCTGTTCAACAGCTTCAGGCAACTGTCTCTGCAACAAAGGCTCGCCACCGCTGAACACAATCCCCTCCAGAAGGCCGCGCCTCGTCTCCAGCCAGCGCAATACCTCTTCCCAGGGATATTTCCCGTTTTCACCCGCGGGCAACAAATGCCGGTTATGGCAATACCGGCAACGCCATGGACATCCCTGACAGAAAATGACCGCTGCCAGCCTGCCGGGAAAATCGATCGTCGTAAACGGCGTGATTCCCCCAACCTGCAGGACAATATCACTTGCCGCAGCCACAAATCCTGTCCAGATCAGGAGTGGCGGATTCCACAAAATGAACACGGTCATGGTGTTCACTCTGCTTTCCGGGATTGAATTCCGAAACCGGCCGGTGGTATCCCATCACACGGGTCCAGACTTCGCAACGCTGTCTTTTTTCCTGTGGCAACTGTGATTTATCCATTGTTTTTTCCTTTCAATTCAGTGTGTCTGTTTTTCCATCTGCGCCATCAGTTCTTCATCACAAATCGGACAGAACTCATGCTCACCGGCCAGATAACCATGCTTCGGGCAAATGGAGAATGTCGGCGTCACCGTCAGATAAGGTAGCCTGAAATGGGTCAATGCCGTCCTGACCAGTTTGCGGCAAGCTTCAGGTGAAGAAATCTGCTCCTGCATGTAAAGATGCAATACCGTTCCTCCCGTATAACGGATCTGCAGATCGTCCTGACGGCGCAATGCCTCGAACGGATCGTCCGTATAACCGACCGGCAGCTGGGACGAATTCGTGTAATACGGATGTTCCGGTGTACCCGCCTGAATGATATCCGGATAACGTTTCTTGTCTTCCCGTGCAAAACGATATGTCGTCCCTTCTGCCGGAGTCGCTTCCAGATTGTAGAGACTACCCGTTTCTTCCTGATAACTTTTCATCCGTTCACGAAGATGATCCAGCAGACGAATCGCCAGATCGTGACCGAATTCCGTCGTAATATCCTCCCGGTCACTGGTGAAATTGCGGATCATCTCATTGATGCCGTTGACGCCGATCGTCGAAAAATGATTGCGCAACTTGCCCAGATAACGGCGCGTATAGGGGAACAGTCCGTCATCCATCAGACGCTGGACGATCTTGCGCTTGATTTCAAGACTGTCTTTCGCCATATCGGCCAGATGATCCAGACGGGCGAACAGCCCCTTCTCATCCCCCTTGAACAAATAGCCGAGACGGGCACAGTTGATCGTCACGACCCCGATCGAACCGGTCTGTTCCGCCGATCCGAAAAGGCCATTGCCCCGCTTCAGCAGCTCGCGCAAATCCAGTTGTAGGCGGCAACACATGGAACGCACCATATTCGGCGAAAGATCCGAATTGAGGAAATTCTGGAAATAAGGCAAACCGTATTTGGCCGTCATGGCAAACAGCCGTTCCGCATTTTCCGACTCCCACTGAAAATCGGGAGTGATATTATAGGTCGGAATCGGGAACGTAAACACCCTGCCACGCCGGTCACCTGCCGTCATCACCTCGATATAGGCTCGGTTCAGCATATCCATCTCTTCCTGCAATTCACCATAAGTGAACGGCATTTCCTTTCCGCCGATCACCGGAACCTGTTCGCGCAAATCTTCCGGACAAACCCAGTCGAAAGTCAGATTGGTAAACGGCGTCTGCGTTCCCCACCTGGAGGGTACATTCAGGTTATAGATAAACTCCTGCATGTGCTGTCTGACATCGTCATAAGACAACCCGTCGTTCCGGACAAACGGCGCCAGATAGGTATCAAACGAACTGAACGCCTGCGCTCCGGCCCATTCATTTTGCAGCGTACCCAGAAAATTGACCATCTGGCCCAATGCCGTGGAAAAATGCTTCGGAGGATCCGCTTCGGGTTTTCCGGGAACGCCATTGAATCCCTCATACAGCAACTGCCTCAGCGACCAGCCGGCGCAATATCCGCACAACATGTCCAGATCATGGATATGGTAATCCGCATCACGATGTGCCTGTCCGATCTCCGGCGGATAAACATGACTCAGCCAGTAATTGGCTGTCACCTTGCCGGAAACGTTCAGAATCAGGCCACCCAGAGAATACCCCTGATTGGCATTGGCCTGGACACGCCAGTCCGCACGATCGACATACTCCTCAACCGAAGAGGCGACATCGACCAGTGTTCTCCTGTCCTGTCTCAGGCGATGGCGCTGGTCGCGATAGGTCGCATAGGCACGAAACGTTCTCGTGTGATTGGCATCGACCAGCATCTGCTCCACGACATCCTGAACCTGTTCCACCGTCGGCGGCGCACCGACAAAACGGTGACGCAGGACTTTCAATGTTCTCTGTGTCAGAAGTTGCGCTTCATCCTCGCCGAAATCTCCGGTCGCCCGTCCGGCCTTGGTCAAGGCGACAGTGATCCTTTTGGCATCAAATGGAACCTCCGCCCCGTCGCGCTTGATGATCCGCTGCGGTAATGGAGGCAATACGGAAGGCGCCGGCTGGGCAACCTCCCGATCAGACACGACACTTTCTTCCGCTTTCATTCAGTACCCTTGTTCTTCGGCGGAGCATGAAAGAAAACGGATCGGCAAAACCTTTCGCGGTCGCGAACCCGAAAGGACGGAACGGTCGTTCCGGCAGACTGTTTCCTCCCAGGACACCCCGCCCTGTTTCTGGAAAATAGTTGCAATGGCAGGTCTCCTGGCTTGCGGATTCCGGCGCGACGCCCTCCTTCCCGGTTACCCAGTGGTTAACGGACAGTCACTACCGCATACAGTTGCGGGGGCAGCTTTGGAATAGTCCGTTGGACGTACCAAATTCCCTTTTCATCCTTTTACAGGAACCATTGCCCGGTCAGTATAACTTAACTTGAAAATTCGTGCAGTCCGTTCCGATCATGTCGCCAAACGAACCGGACGGAAACGGAATACATGAAACCGGCCGTCATTCCAGTCCATTTCCATCAATGCGAGCCCGACAGAAATCAAACATGAAAACCTGCTGTTTTTCACAAAAAACAACACCCAATCATTCACTTCCGGCGCCCCAAACCTGACTGGCCGATACGAATGAAAAGCCGTATCCCCCGTCCGCACTCTTTCCCGCAACCGGCAAAAAGCCTTCGGAATCATGAAAACCAACATGACAGAAAAATCATGCATGGAAACCGTCCCTGTCCGGCATGAAAACAACGGCATTCCCTGCTCCGGCTTCATCAGTACACACGTGTATCCGGCAACAGCGCATCATTTTTTTGCGGCGAATACAGCGAGCTGCCCGGATGCCGCTGTCTGCAGACCGGCAGAAAAGAAATTTCCCGAAACATTCAGTATCATGTGGCGGCAATCATACGGTTGTCCGGTCCATGCAAAAAAACGCCGCCTGACCGCCCGCTGAATCCTGTCACTGCGAAAAACAATACATACAGCAAAATACCGTACGTATGCATCCGTCTGTCACATGAACCGTCCCCTGCGAAA
>CAZRQR010000064.1:0-3021 GCA_964602435.1 uncultured Oxalobacter sp. | reverse complement strand
AAACAACCATCACTGCCGGAAATACGGAACCACATCATCGCCGGAAAACAAACACCGGCATCATGGAACCATTCAGACCAGATCGTCCAGCACACGTCTGCGGAACCTGACATCCAGTTTATCGGCAATCGCCTGACAGGCCGCGATATCAACTCCCGGCAACCCGTCAACCGCGGTTACAGTAACATCCGCCCCTGCCTTTTTGGCACTTTTGACAAACTCCAGAACCGAAGCATACGCGCCGGGATATTTCGGACGGCAATTACGGTTATACGTTTCCTCGTCCTGTGCATTCAGGGAAACGGAAATCGTGGGAATCAATGCCGCGATTTCAGGCGCGACATCCCTGCCATTGATCATGTTGCCCAGCCCGTTCGTATTCAGCCGCAGCTTCGCTCCCTTTTCACGCAAGCGCCGGGCCACTTCCAGCATATCGTCCAGACGCACCGTCGATTCCCCCATGCCGCAAAAAACGATTTCATGGTAATCCGCGGGATCGCCCGCCGCTTCAACCAGCTCATCAACCGTCGGATGATGATGCAACCGCATGTCATATTCCTTGACAGACCACGTGCCATTGAACTTCGGACAGAAAGCGCATCGCAGGACACCGCACCGGTTGGTAAGATTCAAATACCGGCTGCCATGCAAGGTATAGCCGACCGTATCTTCATAATTTTCCGAACCCGACATAGATTGACCCCGCTCTCATTTCATGAACCAGCTGACCACCAGCATGGCAATGCCCACATTGACTGCGATATTCAGCTTGGGCGCGACCTTGCCATTCGAACGCAGGTAGTTCACCAGCGCCCAGGACAGCCACAGCACCAGTTCCCCGGTTCCCCGGAACATTTCGGCATTGGTCTGTGCCAGATAAATCCGGTAGCCACCCTGTATGGCCAGACACATGCACAATGTCGCCAGTACAAGGCGGACGCTTCTTTTATTGACAAACTGCCAGAAGGCATCCATTCACAACCTCTCTTCATGCATTTTGCTGCTGCACACAGGTACCATTGTACGCCAGACAGGACAAATATCCCGCTTTATTCCACGGTCACCGACTTGGCCAGATTGCGCGGCTTGTCCACATCCGTTCCCCGGACCAGAGCGGTGTGATAGGCAAGCAGCTGCAACGGAATAACATGCAGAATCGGCGAAAGCAGCCCGTAGTTCTCCGGCATGCGAATCACGTGAATACCTTCTTCCGATACGATCCTTGTATCCGAATCGGCAAAAACATATAACTGGCCGCCACGCGCACGGACTTCCTGCATGTTCGATTTCAGTTTTTCAAGCAGATCGTCATTCGGCGCAATCGTCACAACCGGCATCTTGTCCGTCACCAGCGCCAGCGGACCATGCTTCAATTCACCGGCCGGATAGGCCTCGGCATGAATATACGAAATTTCTTTCAGCTTGAGCGCCCCTTCCAGTGCAATCGGATAATGAATGCCTCTTCCGAGAAAAAGCGCATCGTCATGACGAGAAAATTCCTCCGCCCAGGCGATAATCTGCGGTTCCAGCGCCAGAACGGACGAAACTGCCACAGGCAAATGGCGAAGCAGTTTCATATGTTCCGCTTCCTCTTCCGGAGACAGTCTTCCCCGCATTTTGGCCATGAGCAGCGTCAACAGGAAAAGCGCCGTCAGTTGCGTCGTGAACGCTTTTGTCGAGGCGACGCCGATTTCCACACCGGCCCTTGTGATATATGCCAGCTCGCACTCACGGACCATCGCGCTGGTCGCCACATTGCAGACCGTCAGCGAATGCCTCATTCCCAGTTCCACAGCATGACGCAAGGCAGCCAGCGTATCCGCCGTCTCGCCGCTCTGGCTGATCGTGACCACCAACCTGTTTTCCGACGGGACACTGTCCCGGTAACGGTATTCACTGGCGATTTCCACTTCGGTTGGCATCCTCGCAACCGACTCCAGCCAGTATTTGGCCGTCAATCCGGCATAATAACTCGTCCCGCAAGCCAGAATCAGTATCGAATCCGTTTTCCGCAAAACATCCGGCGCATTCTCGCCGAACAGATCGGGCACGATACCTTCCAGTCCCTGCAAGGTATCCGAAATGGCTCTCGGCTGCTCGAAAATTTCCTTCTGCATGAAATGCCGGTAAGGTCCCAGCTCCGCGACACCGGAATAGGCATCGACGACACGCACTTCCCGCAAGGCCGGTTTGCCTTCGGCATCGACAATATGAAAATCATCCAGATGAATATCGACGACATCGCCTTCTTCCAGATAGACGATCCGATTCGTTGTACCGGCCAGCGCCAGCGCATCGGACGCCAGAAAATTCTCATGATCGCCGATACCGACCACCAGCGGCGACCCCTGACGGGCGCCGACCATCCGCTGCGGCTCGTCACGGCAAATGACTGCGATGGCAAACGCACCCCGCAAACGGACGATGGCCGACTGCACGGCTTTCAGCAAATCGCCTTGATAAAAACTGTCGATCAGGTGCGCGATGACTTCCGTATCGGTCTGGCTGGTGAACAGGTAACCTTTCACCTTCAATGCCTCACGCAATTCGGCATGATTTTCGATAATGCCGTTATGGACCATTGCAATCCGTTTGCCCGAAAAATGGGGATGGGCATTGTCGGTTGTCGGTGCGCCATGCGTTGCCCAGCGGGTATGCGCAATGCCGAGGAACCCCGAAAGACGCTGCCCGTTGACCTGTTTTTCCAGCTCCGCCACTCGCGACGTACTGCGCGAACGCGCCAGATATCCCTCTGCACACAGGGCGATCCCGCAGGAATCGTAACCCCGGTATTCCAGCCGCTTCAACCCTTCCAGCATGACAGGAACCACATTCCGCTTCGCCAGCGCTCCGACGATACCACACATATCAAAAACCTCATCCGGTAAACAATCCGGTTCTCCCGCTTTCGCCAGAGACGGCACAGGACGGGAAAACACCCTACAAAAAGCCCCAGTCAGGGGCATAGCCTATCACAAATCGCCGTCAGCAACCTGTAACCGTTTTTGACATCCTCCACGC
>CAZRQR010000063.1:0-9817 GCA_964602435.1 uncultured Oxalobacter sp. | reverse complement strand
GTCCAAGACAAACGACCAGACTACATACGAAAATGTTCGTCAATCATTACCCTTAATCTTGCAAGCAGCCATGAGTGGGGATGCTGAGGCACAGGCTGTTCTTGGTGAAATGTATTTATTTGGACTAGGTGTAAAGCAAAACGATCGGCAGGCTTTTTTCTGGATCAAGAAAGCTGCTGAACAAGGAGATGCAATAGTGCAGAACAATCTTGGCTGGATGTATGAGACTGGACGAGGTGTCAAACAGGATGTCCGGCAGGCTTTTCTTTGGTACAAGAAGGCAGCTGAACAGGGAAACGCCGGTGCGCAGTACGCACTTGGTGTGATGTATCAAGAGGGGCGAGGCGTCAAACAGGATGACCAGCAAGCGCTTTTCTGGTATAGAAAAGCCGCTAATCAAGGCGACATCGAAGCTCAGGAGCAACTTTGCCGTTTGGGCTATGGATCCCAGTATCGATGTGGAGGTATATAGATCAATAGTTTACTTTTTCCTGATAAAGCCACAATAGATACAACCGTTCTGTTCTGTATGGAAGGAAACGTTATTTTTTGATAGCCCTAGTAGGGTTATCCTGCCTGAGAGATTCGTGCTAACCAGCAAACTTGTAGGCACCGAGTAGACACCACACGAACAAAACAGAAAAGGGTTAGCAGCAAAATTCTGCTAACCCTTTGATTTTATTGGTGGGCCCACCAGGACTTGAACCTGGGACCAAAGGATTATGAGTCCTCTGCTCTAACCAACTGAGCTATAGGCCCTTCCGGAATTTGTCAGTTACTTTCCAGGAAACTTTTAAGTTTATCTGATCTTGACGGATGACGCAATTTTCTCAACGCTTTCGCTTCGATCTGACGAATGCGCTCACGCGTTACATCGAACTGTTTGCCGACTTCCTCCAGCGTATGGTCCGTCGACATCTCGACACCAAAGCGCATCCGCAACACCTTCGCTTCCCTTGGTGTCAGCGAATCCAGAACATCCTTGACGACGCTGCGCATCGAGGCATGCAACGCTGCATCGGCAGGTGCCAACGTATTGTTGTCCTCGATAAAATCCCCCAGATGCGAATCGTCATCATCCCCAATCGGCGTTTCCATCGAAATGGGTTCCTTCGCAATCTTCATGATCTTGCGTATTTTGTCTTCAGGCATATCCATTTTGGCAGCCAGTGTCGCCGGATCGGGTTCCGCTCCGGTTTCCTGCAAAATCTGGCGCGAAATGCGGTTCATCTTGTTGATGGTTTCAATCATGTGAACCGGAATACGGATAGTACGCGCCTGATCGGCAATCGAACGCGTAATAGCCTGCCGGATCCACCAGGTGGCATAGGTCGAGAACTTGTATCCGCGGCGATATTCGAACTTGTCCACCGCCTTCATCAGACCGATATTGCCTTCCTGAATCAGATCGAGGAATTGCAGGCCGCGATTGGTATATTTCTTCGCAATCGAAATCACCAGACGCAGATTGGCTTCCGTCATTTCCTTCTTGGCCTTGCGGGCGCGCATTTCGCCAGCCACCATCTTGCGGTTGATTTCACGCAAATCGGCCAGCGGCATACCGATCCGGTTCTCGATATCGACCAGTTTCTGCTGCAATTCCTTGACCATCGGAATATTGCGGGAAAGAATCTCGCTATACGGATGCCCTGCCGCAACTTCCTCGTCAACCCATTCCATATTGGTTTCATTGCCCGGAAAGGTCTTGATGAAGTGTGCACGCGGGATCCCGCACTTGTTGACCACGACATTGAGGATTTCACGTTCTATCTGCCGCACCTCATCCATCTGGGTACGCAGGGTATCGCACAGTTTTTCGATAAACCGTGCGGTAAACCGCATTCCCAGCAATTCCTCCGAAATCCTGTCGTGCGCTTTCACATAAGCCGGAGAATTATACCCGTCCTCTTCGAAAGCACGCTGCATTTCCTTGAAATGCGTCTCGATCAGCGAAAATCTTGCCAGCGCGTCTTCTTTCAGCTTTTCAAGCTGTTCTGCGGAAAAACCGGCAGCCGCACCGCCTGCCGAACCACCGTCACTTTCCTCTTCTTCCGAGTCGTCCTCATCGCTTTCATCAGCATCGGAATCGCCTTCATCGGCATCATCCTGATCACTATCGGTCGCGGCAGCCAATACAGGCGTATCATTCTCTTCATCAGCCATGCCATCGACCACCTCGTCGATTCTGATTTCATCGTTACGGATCTTCGCCGCCTGCTCGATGATCTCCAGAATCGTGGTGGGGCAGGAAGAAATCGCCTGAATCATGTCTTTCAGGCCTTCCTCGATCCGCTTGGCGATTTCGATTTCCCCCTCGCGCGTCAGCAATTCAACCGACCCCATTTCCCTCATATACATCCGGACCGGATCAGTCGTACGACCGAAATCCGAATCTACTGTCGAAAGCGCTGCTTCCGCAGCGGCCTCGGCCTCCTCATCGCTCGTCACCGTCACCACATTGTCGGTCAGCAACAGATCTTCCGCATCGGGCGCGTGTTCATATACCGAAATGCCCATGTCGTTGAACGTGCTGATGATCCCTTCGATCGCATCCGGATCAATGACATTGTCCGGCAAATGATCGTTGATTTCCGCATAGGTCAGAAATGAACGCTCCTTGCCGAGCTTGATCAGCATTTTCAATCGTTCCCGACGGCGTTCCAGTTCTTCTTCCGTTGCCTCCGTATCACCGGCCAGCGCATCTTTCAGCAACGCCTTTTCCTTGGCCTTGCGGTCTTTCGCACGTGCCTTGTCAGCCGCTTTCATTTCAGCGCGTTCCACGGCATTCAGTGCCGCCACTTCCTCGTTTTCCGGCTGAAAATCCTTGGGTTTGCGTCCACGGCGCCCGGGCACCTTCACCGTCGGCAACACATAACCCGATGTATCAATTGCCGCCAGCTGTGCCGCATCAGTTGTGACGATGGTATCGGACACGTTGCCTTTTCCGGAAACGGCATTGACCGGTTCCTGGCCTGCCGTAGCCAGTTTGGGTTTCCTGCCACGTGTACTCTTGGCCTTGACAGCGATACCTTCAGATGTAACGTTTTCATCGGAAACATCCTTCCTCCGCCCTCTTTTCGCATGCACGACTGCTTCCCCGGAAGGCAATGCGGCAACTGCCTCAGATACCGCATTTACACCAGCAATCGCGTCCACATCGTCATGCTTGCGGCGGCCACGCCGCGTGACGGTCAGCGTTTTATTGTTCGTTTCACCTGCCACTGATTTATCTGATTTGTCCATGTCGCCCGTTGTCCGCTCGAAAATCCAATATACCGGTTTTACCCGGCGTTACCCAGACGATACCGGGATTTACACCATAAGAAGAATGACGCAGTATATCCCGAATGTAAAGTCTTATATTATAACATTTTCCGCGTTGTTTCCCGTCAAAAACTTTTTTCACGCAAACTTTCCTGCATCATCTCTTTCTGCAAACTGTCCTGTTGTTTTCTCAGTTCGTTGTAACGCAACGCTTTTTCTTCCGTTGCCATCGATGAAGACAGAATCCTTTCTATTTCGGACGCCAGCATGCGCAACCGGATCTGGCGAACCGCCCCTTTCAGTTCCAGCAGTGCCGGCTCTTCTTCATATTCACGCCCAAGCGTTTCCTGAACCAGCTGTTCGCAATTCACTCCACCTGAACGAAGATATTCAACCAGAGCGGCATAACTGCCTTGCTCCCCAAGATTACGGATGCCGTCGAGGACGGTTCTCAGCAATTCGCCCTTGTCCGGAGAAAAATCCGCAATCGCACCGACATCAGCCTCGTTCAATCGTGCAGCAAACTGCGGATACATCAACAACAGTCTCATCACTTGTCGTTCAAGCCCGACAACAGGCGGACGCGGTGAACGGACCGGCATGTGTCTTGAGGGGACGACGGGCTTGTTCACACCGAGAAAAGCCTCCAGCTCGTCATCCGGCGTTTGCGTGATCTGTGCGAGCTTCCTCAGGATCTGCAAACGCAATGCAGACGGCGCCAGAGCCTGGCACCACGGTTTCGCCCTGTGTTGCGCACGCGCACGTCCTTCCAGTGTATTCAAATCGTTTCCCGAAACAATTTCCTGCAACATGAATTCCGACAGGGGCATCGCTTTTTCCACCTGTTTTTCAAAAGCCTGTGCGCCATATGTCCTGACATAACTGTCCGGATCATGTTCAGGCGGCAAAAACAGAAAGGCCACGCTTTTTGTGTCGGAAACCATCGGCAAACTGGCTTCCAGCGCCCTTTTTGCCGCCCCCCTGCCCGCATTGTCACCATCAAAAGAAAAAACGACCCGATCCGTCTGTCGCATCAGTTTCTGTACCTGAGCAGGCGTACAGGCCGTCCCCAGCGTGGCAACAGCCTGCCCGAACCCCATCTGCGCCAGTGCGACAACATCCATGTAGCCCTCCACCACCAGGACATACCCTGCCTCCCGTATGGCCTGTCGTGCCTCAAACAGCCCGTAAAGCTCTCTTCCCTTCTGAAATAGGGGTGTTTCCGGCGAATTCAAGTATTTGGGCTCTCCCCTGTCCAGAACCCTTCCTCCGAAAGCGATCACCTGTCCGCGGCTGTTTCTGATCGGAAACATGATCCGATCGCGGAAACGGTCATAACGCCTGCCGCCTGAATCGGATACATGCCTGTCATTTTCCTTTTCAATGACAAGCCCTGCTTCCACCAGCTCGGCTGCACGATAATCATCAAAACCGTTTTTCAGACTGTTCCCCTCACCGGGCGCATACCCCAGTCCGAATCTGAAAGCGATTTCGCCACTGACTCCCCTTCCTTTCAAATAATCGATAGCGACCTTCGACTGTTTCAGCTGCTGCCTGTAATAATGGCTCGCCATCGTCATCACTTCCGTCAGCGCCAGCGTTTTTGCCTGTTTTTCCGCACGCTGTTCCGGCGGGACACGGGACTCATCTCTCGGTACTGTCAAACCGACACTTTGCGCCAGTTCCTCCACTGCTTCGACAAACGTAAGGCCGGAATGTTCCATCAGGAAAGTGATCGCAGAACCATTTCTCCCGCAGCCGAAACAGTGATAAAACTGCTTGACAGGACTGACCGTAAAACTGGGGGTTTTTTCAGTATGAAACGGGCACAAACCGAGAAAGTTTGCGCCCGCCTTTTTCAATGGCACGCGATTGCCTACCACCTCGACAATGTCAATGCGGTTCAGCAAATCCTGGATGAATGACTGTGGTATCACGAATCAAAAAAACCTTTTTTCATTCGCGAAACTTTTCGCGTATTGACAGACAATCAGGCTTTCATCAGCGCCTTTTTGACCAGCGCGGAAACAGCAGACATATCGGCACGTCCCGCCAGCCGCGACTTCAACACGCCCATCACCTTGCCCATATCCTGGGGACCCGCCGCCCCCTTGACCGCTTCCACCACTTCTTTTTCGATTTCCTCGATCGGGAGAGCTTCTGGCATGTAAGCCGACAATACCTCCACCTCGGCCTTTTCATTATCAGCCAGATCAGGGCGGCCTCCCGCTTCGAATTGCGAAATGGAATCCTTGCGCTGCTTGATCATCTTTTCGATAACCGCCAGAATCTGCTGGTCATTCAGTTCGATTCTTTCATCGACCTCTTTTTGCTTCATGGCCGCAGTCAACATACGGATCGTCCCGAGACGCTTCGCATCCTTGGCACGCATGGCGTCTTTCATGTCGCTGACAATCTGTTCCTTCAAACCCACGTCGCCCTCCGACAGACAAAACAGTGAACAACAAAACCCGCCACGGTTCGACCGTAGCGGGCAACTGGTCAGACTTCCTGACTCCGTCTTGCAAGACGGATGAAATTAGTACATCTTTTTCGGCAACTGCTGACTACGAATTCGCTTGTAATGACGTTTGACGGCTGCGGCCAGTTTTCTCTTGCGGGCTGCAGTCGGCTTTTCATAAAACTCGCGTGCACGCAATTCCGTCAGAAGACCGGTTTTTTCAATGGTACGTTTGAAGCGCCGCATGGCGACTTCGAATGGTTCGTTTTCTTTAAGGCGAATAGTGGTCATGAATTTATTTCAGGTTAAGCCAATTTTTGAAAACGAGGATTTTATCAGGTAATTTCGTGAGTGTGAAGTAGTCTTCCTTCCGGAACAAGCAAAGAATCCGACAATTTTACAACGCTTCCGTCAGGGAAACTGTCATCCGTTCAGTTGCCCATCAGCGCCCGCACATGCGCAGCTGATCCGGATGCCAGTCCGTCCAGACTGTATCCCCCCTCAAGTATCGATACGATTTTGCCATCGCAACATTCATCGGCCACTTTCATCAACTCTTTGGTAACCCAGTAAAAATCGTCATCTGTAAAACTCAGCCCCCCCAAAGGATCTTTCCGATGTGCATCGAAACCGGCCGAAATGATCAGAATCGACGGATTGAACTTTTTCAATGCCGGCAGTATCTCGAATGTCATGGCATTGCGGAATTTGTCGGAACCCGCACCACGGTTCAGGGGAACATTGACGATATTGTGGTCGATTCCTGTTTCATAACGCGCACCGCTTCCAGGATAAAAGGGGGACTGGTGCGTGGACGCATAAAAGATCTCCGGCCGGTGATAAAAAGCGTCCTGTGTTCCGTTTCCGTGATGGACATCGAAATCGACGATTGCCACCCGGTCAAGCTTGTATTTGTCGCATGCATATGCTGCGCCGATAGCGGCGTGGTTGAATACGCAAAATCCCATCGCCCTGTCCGGCTCGGCATGATGGCCGCACGGACGGGTCGCACAGAACACATTGTCCGCCTCCCCCTTCATGACCATATCGACGCCAAGACATGCCGCACCGACACAACTCATCACACAATCCCATGTTCCCGGCGACATGATGGTATCGCCGCCGTCGAGTGGAACATAACCCACCTTCGGACGGATCGTCTCGATCCTTTTGACGTACTCGGGAGTATGGACGAGCAAAAGCTGTTCTTTCGTTCCCATGGGGGCATGACGCCACGGTACCGATTCGAACTCCGGCGCCGTCAGCGCATCCCGCACGGCGATCAGACGATCCGGACATTCCGGATGTTCCGGTCCGGGAACATGGCCCAGACAAGCATCAGAAGAAAGAATGACAGTATTATTCATTTCGGCTCTCCAGATAGGATTTTCATTATTATAAGGCATCCCGATAACGATTTCCGTACCGGAAGACCAATCCCGTGTTTCAGCACGGCCTGCGCTCAGTTCCCCCCTTTGACCGCCCTGTCATTCTATATATCCTACCGCAACCGTTCTGAAACACAAAAAGGCCTCGTCCGCACGAGGCCTTTTGACCGGAACCGGGAATGTTCCGAATGAAATCGGCCAGCCCGTATCAGCCGAAATTGGCCGATACAAAATCCCAGTTGACCACATTCCAGAATTCATCCGCATACTTGGCACGTGCATTCCGGTAATCAATGTAATAGGCATGCTCCCATACATCACAGGTCAAAAGCGGCTTGTCAGCACCGGCAAGCGGCGTTCCAGCATTGGATGTATTTACAATATCGAGCGAACCGTCAGCTTTCCTGACCAGCCATGTCCAGCCCGAACCGAAATTTGAGCCACATGCGGCGACAAAAGCTTTCTGGAAGTCTGCAAAAGTCCCCCATTTCGACTTGATGGCATCCATCAACGCTCTGGAAGGTTCTCTGCCACCGTTCGGTTTCATACAATTCCAGTAAAACGTATGGTTCCATGTCTGGGCGGCATTATTGAAGATCCCTCCGGATGCATTCCTGACGATTTCTTCCAGCGGCTTGTCTTCGAACTCTGTACCGACAATCTGCTTGTTCAGGTTGTCCACATATGATTTGTGATGCTTGCCATAATGATATTCTAGGGTTTCCTGCGAAATATAGGGTTGCAGAGCATCCATCGGATAAGGCAACGGCGGCAATTGATGTTTCATGCAAATTTCCTTTCTTTTAAGGGACAATTGAAGAACAGGGGATTCCATTATAAAGTGAACTGGAATTTGCTGCTGGGAACGCCCGAATTGCACACATATTCCACTTTTTCACTGGCAGAAATCCTTGATCAGTTGCCTCAGAGCACACCCCGGCAACCTACCGGCAGGATGATGCACATCAATGCCCCTGTCTGTCGCGGCCGCTTTCCTCTCTATCATATCCCGCGGCCGACAATCCGGCACACACAGACACACTGAAACGCTCCGTCCACACAAACGATCCCGCGCCACAATCCGGATACCGTCATGCAGCGCCGCCACGTCAGACAGAAAAACAGCACCTCCCCGTAAAACCGTTCACCGTTTCGGCAAATCAGGGATATGCGACAGTTTTTCATCACTTCTGCTAAAATTGTTTATTTTCCGATTATGTCGGATTCAACTAAGGCAGTGCATACTTGGGACCGACCTGCTTATCCCGGGTTACCGTCATCGTATTGAAGAACCGCAACATCTGATTTCGGCAGCTCATGACAATACTGCTTTAACAGGGAGTACATTATGGATATAGGCAATGCCATCAAGACATGCCGCATACGAAGAGGTCTTTCACAGACGAAACTGGCCGAACTTTCCGAATGCTCGGTTTCCTACCTTTCACTCATCGAACACAACCAACGTGACATCACGGTTTCGACATTGCAAAGAATCTGCCGTGCACTGAATGTTCCCATGAGTATTTTGCTGTTCCTCGGTTCATCACAGGACGAATTCGGCAATATCAGCAAAGAACTTGAGGCGGAACTCGCCAAAAATACGCTGTTCCTGCTCAGTGAAACATCAAACGAAAAAACGGACTGAGGAAGCGCCTTCCCATCCATCTGCGGTCATCCACAAGCGACACGCCTGCAACAAACACGCCAGTTATCAGAAAAACATCTTGCCCAAATTCAGTCTGTTTCTAAAAAAAGAAAAAATGTTCGGTTTTCATGAACAAAAAAATGTTTCAAAGCGTATCATTGATTATGAGAAACACCGACAATTCAATTCAATTTGAAAAGGCTGCATACATATGAGTGAAAAAGTCCATAAGGCACTGAGAAGGCAACAGTCTGCACAGACGGCATCGGACATGTCTCCATGCCAAAGTGAGAGTGAACGCAAAGCCAGATACATGACCATCCGGATCATGCCGCTGATTCCTTTCATGGCGATGGTTTTCGCCAGCCCGCAGGGCAGCCTGTTTCTGCCAGAAGGATTCCGTGATCCACTTTATGTCTCTATCAGTGGTTGTCTGTTTTACATTCTCCTCTGGGTCATCGACCTTTTCCTTCTCAAAAGGGATGGATGGCATATCGGCATCTGGAAATGGCTTGGCCTTGCCGCGCCGGTCGGGTGCCTGTATCTATGGTTTCGCGCACGATATACCGACAAGGAATATGTATTTTCCTTCGTCTATGTCTTCATGAAAATCCTGTCTCTCTTTATCGTAGGATCCGTGGTATTCATTTGAAGTTGCCTGCCCCCTGAAAAACCGCCGCCATGACAGGCCGTTCCTGCCGGCGGTTTTGCACATGCACGGACTGCTTCCAGGATCAGGCATACAGAAACGGAAGCCGGCCCCAAGGCAGCCGGTAATCCGCAAATCCGTCGGCACCACCATCCAAGCCATACCGTCATCCAGTTTTGGCACCGTGATAGAAACTTGCTCTCAATAAGCCCGGACTTCCCCCTTCACCTACTACTCGTACTGCAAGGGACGGTTTTGGCCGATTTTTCGATTCTTCTGCTCGTTTTTCTTCGCCAATATAACGAATGAAAATGGCCTTGCTGCCCGCTGACCGTAGATTTTTCAAATTTCTTTTTATCAGCCGTGCCGTAAAACCCCGTTCTTTAGGGTAGTGATATAAGACACGG
>CAZRQR010000062.1:0-10612 GCA_964602435.1 uncultured Oxalobacter sp. | reverse complement strand
GCCATCTGACAGCGTGGCGAGTTTAGCTACGCCAGCATCCAGACCGACCATTGATGTTGACGGGTGAACGGATTCGGAGACTTCGTATTCTGTCTGAATACTGATATACCACTTGCCACAGGACTGACTGACGGTGACATTCTTCACGATACCTGTAGCATAACGGCTGTTGCGATAGCGCACCAAAATCGGCATATTGCAAAAAATCACATGTTCTGTTCAGGCGACGTTCCGTCCGGCTGGCCTGCCGCCGGCTGCATGGCGCAGTCTGGGCGACAGCATTGCAGATTTTTTTCCTGTGCTTCATACTAGGCAAACGACATGACCGGCACGTGACAAAAAATGGATCGGCATCCCTTTTTTCAGGTCGCAGACAGAGCGGCACCATTTTCGTGCCACACTGCATCATATTGGCACGAATTATGCATGCATTTTGGTGCATCAACCGGAGATGAATGCATGCCATCAATTCGGAAAAAGCTATTATCATTTCCGAGTGGAAACCCATGATTTCAGGCACAATCCGCGATACCGACTTATGAATCCGTTACTCGACCGACTGCAATCCTATCCATTCGAAAAACTGCGCAAACTGCTTTCCGGCGTGACGCCCGATCCGGCATACGGCCCCATCAATCTGGGCATCGGCGAACCGCGGCATCCCGCGCCGGCATTCATCCGGCAAACGCTCGCCGACCATCCCGAAGGACTTTCCCGCTATCCGGCGACCGTCGGCATGCTTGCACTGCGTGAAACGATCGCACGCTGGCTGGCAAACCGCTACGGCATTGCCGCACCCGACCCGGTCGCCATCCTGCCGACACTGGGCTCGCGCGAAGCCCTGTTCGCGTTGGCGCAAACCGTCCTCGACCCGGCGGAACACGGTATCGTGGTTTGTCCCAATCCTTTTTACCAGATTTACGAAGGCGCTGCCCTGCTCGGCGGCGCGACACCATATTTCGTCAATGCCGACCCGGCGATGAACTTCGCCTGCGACTACGACAGCGTACCGGAACATATCTGGGCGAAAACGAAACTGCTTTACACCTGTTCGCCCGCCAACCCGACCGGCACCGTCATGACGTTGGCGCAATGGAAAAAACTGTTTGAACTGTCCGACCGGTACGGATTCGTGATCGCATCCGACGAATGCTATTCGGAAATCTATTTCGACACCCCGCCGCTGGGCGGACTGGAAGCGGCGCACCGGCTCGGACGCGACGGCTATCCGCGCCTTATCATGCTCTCGTCGCTGTCCAAACGTTCCAACGTCCCCGGCCTGCGCTCCGGATTCGTCGCCGGCGACGCGAACATCATCCGGAAATTTTTGCTGTATCGCACCTACCACGGTACCGCCATGAGCGAAACGGTCCAGGCCGCTTCGATCGCGGCATGGAACGACGAAGCACATGTCATCGAAAACCGTGAAAAATACACCGCCAAATTCCGGCAGGCCCTGCCCGTGCTGCAATCGGTACTGAACGTCTCGATGCCGGACGCCAGTTTCTATCTCTGGGCGGAAGTCCATAAAAAAACAGGACTTTCCGACACGGAATTCGCCAGTCGCCTGTACGGAAGCCACCATGTCACCGTCTTGCCGGGCAGCTATCTGGCACGTGACGCCCATGGCGGCAATCCCGGGAAAAACCGTATCCGTATCGCGCTCGTTGCCGAACCCGCCGAATGTCTGGAAGGCATAGAGCGTATCGCCGCTTTCGTGCGGACACTGCCCTGACCGAACACCCATACAAGAACACAAGAGGAAACATCATGACACAACAGGAACAGCTCAGACAAATCATCGAGGACGCATGGGAAAACCGCGACAGCTTCACAGCGACCGATGCCTCCCCCATGCTCCGTGCCGCTATCGCCGAAGTCATCCGGCAGCTGGACTGCGGCCAGCTCAGAGTGGCTGAAAAACAAAACGGCGAATGGATCGTCAACCAATGGACCAAAAAAGCCGTCCTGCTTTTCTTCCGGCTTCAGGAAAATTTCGCCATGCCGGTCGGCTCCGACGGCTCACACGCCCTGCATTTTTACGACAAGGTCAGCAGCAAGTTCGCCAACTACACACAGGAAGACTTCGCACGCGGCGGATTCCGTGTCGTACCGCCCGCCGTCGCCCGTCTGGGCAGCTACATCGGCAAAAACGTCGTCATGATGCCGTCTTTCGTCAATATCGGCGCCTATGTCGATGAAGGCACGATGATCGACACCTGGGCCACCGTCGGCTCCTGCGCGCAAATCGGAAAACACGTCCACCTCTCCGGCGGCGTGGGCATCGGCGGCGTACTCGAACCGATGCAGGCCAATCCGACCATCATCGAGGACAACTGCTTCATCGGCGCACGCTCCGAAATCGTCGAAGGCGTCATCGTCGAGGAAAACAGCGTCATTTCCATGGGCGTGTATATCGGCCAGTCCACCCGCATCTACGACCGCGAAAACGACCGTATACTGTTCGGACGCGTCCCGTCCGGTTCCGTCGTCGTGCCTGGCAATCTGCCTGACCCCAGCGGCAAATACAGTTTATACTGTGCTGTCATCGTCAAGCGTGTGGATGCACAGACACGCGCCAAAACGGCGATCAACGACCTTTTACGCGACAACTGACAAGAGATGCCACGATGAACGCCGCCTTCGACCTCGCCTGTTCCCTGATTGCCCAGGCGTCCGTCACACCGGACGACAAGGATTGCCAGCGCCTCATCCAATCCATACTAACTCCGCTAGGTTTCGCATGCGAAACAATCACCTGCGGTAACGTCACCAACCTCTGGGCACGTCATGGCAACACCGCTCCCCTGATCGTTTTCGCAGGCCATACTGACGTCGTACCGTCAGGCCCTGTGGACAAGTGGACGTCCGCCCCCTTCACGCCGACAGTCCGGGACGGCCGCCTTTACGGGCGGGGTGCCGCCGACATGAAAACCTCGGTCGCCGCCATGGTCATTGCCGCACGGGACTTCATCACGGCCCATCCCGATTACACCGGTTCCATCGGTTTCATCATCACCAGCGATGAGGAAGGCATCGCCGTGGACGGCACCGACGCGGTCGTCAAAATACTGGAACAACGCGGCATTCGCCCCGATTACTGCATCGTCGGCGAACCGAGTTCCCTGAAAAAGATGGGCGACACGATCAAGAACGGCCGTCGCGGCTCGCTGTGCGGACAACTGACCGTCTTCGGCAAGCAAGGCCATATCGCCTACCCCAAACGCGCCGAAAACCCCATCCATCTAGCCGCACCTGCGCTGGCAGAGCTCGCCGCCGAAGTCTGGGACAACGGCAACGAATACTATGAACCGACATCCTGGCAAATGTCGAACATCCATGCCGGTACAGGCGCCAACAACGTCATTCCGGGTGAACTGTTCGTCGAATTCAACTTCCGGTTCTGCACCGCCAGCACAGTAGAAGATCTGAAAAAACGAGTGCACGCCATTTTGGACAAATACGGATTCCGTTACCGGCTGGACTGGAACTACTCCGGCGTACCGTTCCTGACGCCGCGCGGCTCCCTGTGCGACGCACTCTCCGAAGCGATCACAGCAGAAACAGGCATCATACCTGAACTGTCCACCACCGGCGGTACATCCGACGGCCGCTTCATTGCCCGCATCTGCCCGCAAGTCGTCGAATTCGGTCCCGTGACGGAAAGCATCCACCAGATCGACGAAAACGTACTGGTCGCCGATATCGGGCCGCTGACCGCCATTTACCGGCGTACACTGGAGAAACTCTTCCTGTAAAATAGCGGACTGATTCGCGCACGCCTGCGTGCGTAAAGACAATCCGGCGATACATGGCGAACCCGGCTCTTGTCGGGTTCGCTTTTATGAATGGACGAGGCCATGAACACACAGCAAACCACCCCGTTTTCCACCGTGCGAGACCTGTTGCGCTATGCCGTCACACGCTTCACGCGCGAAAAACTCTTTTTTGGTCACGGCAGTGAAAATGCCTTCGACGAAGCCGCCTATCTGATCCTGCATACCCTGTCGCTGCCGCTGGACAGGCTGGAACCTTTCCTTGACGCGAAACTCTTGCCGGAAGAGATCGGCGCCGTCATGGACATCATCGAACGGCGCGTCACCGACCGCATTCCGGCAGCCTATCTGACCGGTGAAGCTTGGTTGCAGGGCTATTCGTTCCATGTCGAACGCGGCGTCATCATCCCGCGCTCCTTTCTGGCGGAACTCATCGTCGAACAATTCTCCCCGTGGGTTCACGACCCGGATGGCATCACCAACATTCTGGAGCTGTGCACCGGTTCGGGCTGTCTGGCGATCATGCTGGCCGACCAGTTCCCCAACGCCATCGTCGATGCCGTGGAGCTTTCCCCGGCGGCACTGGGCGTAGCTCAGACGAACATCAACCGTTACGGGATGAAAGATCGCATCCAGCTCCACCATGCCGACCTTTACGACGGCATTCCCGACAAGCGTTACCAGCTTATCGTGACCAACCCGCCCTATGTGAACCAGTCTTCGATGGAAAACCTGCCGCCGGAATACCTGCATGAACCGCAAATGGCGCTGGCAGGCGGGTTCGACGGCATGGACATCGTCCGCCGCATCGTCCGCACGGCTGGCGAACGCCTGACCGATGACGGCCTGCTGATCGTCGAAATCGGCAACGAGGCGGAAAACGCCATCGCCGCCTTCCCCGAACTGGAACTGACCTGGCTGTCCACATCCGGCGGTGATGACCGTGTCTTTTTGCTGACCGCCGAACAACTCAAGCGCCTGAAAACAGCATGATCCGGTTTTCGCAGTTTTCCCTCATGCGCGGCACGAAGCCGCTGTTCGACAAGGCGGAAGCCACCGTCAACCCGGGCGAGAAAGTCGGCCTCGTCGGCCCCAACGGCGCAGGAAAAACCAGCCTCTTTTCCCTGCTGCTGGGAGAACTGCATCCCGACGGGGGCGATGTCGATTTTCCGGCCGGCTGGCGAATCTCGCATGTGGCGCAGGAAACGCCGGCGCTGCGACGCAGTGCGCTGGATTATGCCATTGATGGCGACACGCATCTCCGGAAACTGGAATCCGAACTGGCGCGGCTGGAATCGGATCCGCAAGACGCCGATTCCGGCATGCGCATTGCCGAACTGCACACGGCACTGGCCGATGCCGGAGCCTACTCCGTCAAATCGCGTGCCGAACAACTCTTGCTCGGCCTCGGTTTCTCAATGGAAGAAATGCGGCGCGACATGGCGACGTTTTCCGGCGGATGGCGCATGCGGCTGAATCTGGCGCAGGCCCTGATGTGTCCTTCCGATCTGCTGCTGCTGGACGAACCGACCAACCACCTCGATCTGGATGCCATTTTATGGCTGGAAGACTGGCTCAAACGCTATACCGGAACACTGATCGTCATTTCGCACGACCGTGACTTCCTTGACGGAATCGCTAGCGTCATCCTCCATATCGACGACGGCAAACTGAAACGTTACACCGGCAACTACTCTGCATTCGAGCGTCAGCGTGCCGAACAGATGACGCTCATGCAAGGCATGATCGAAAAACAAGCCAAACGCCGCGCCCATCTGGAATCGTACATCAACCGCTTCCGCTACAAAGCCACCAAGGCACGGCAGGCGCAAAGCCGCCTCAAGGCGCTAGAGAAAATGGAAGCGCTCACCCCGCTCAGGGCGGCGGCCGAATTTTCATTCGATTTTTTCGAACCGGAATCGTCGCCCAACCCCCTTCTCGTCATGGATGGCGTCACAGCAGGCTATACCCAACGCGACGCCAAAGGCGATGTGATATCCGCCACGCCCATCGTATCGGACATCGGATTCGCCCTGCAAACCGGCGAACGCATCGGCCTTCTGGGCGTCAACGGGGCAGGCAAATCCACGTTCATCCGGACAATCGCCGGTGAACTGCCTCCCCTGTCCGGGCTGTTCACGACCGGCAAGGGTCTGAAAATCGGCTATTTCGCCCAGCATCAGATCGAAATGCTGAGAAACGATGAGTCGCCGCTCTGGCATCTTTCGAAAATCGCGCCCGATACCCGTGAACAGGAATTGCGCAATTTTCTGGGCAAATTCCACTTTCAGGGCGACATGGCCACCAGCCCCGTCGCCCCTTTCTCGGGCGGCGAAAAGGCACGGCTCGCGCTGGCCCTGATCGTCTGGCAGCGTCCCAATCTCCTGCTGCTGGACGAACCGACCAACCACCTCGATCTGGACATGCGCGAAGCCCTGACCGAGGCACTCGCCCAGTACGAAGGCACGCTCCTGCTGGTCTCGCACGACCGCCACCTGCTGCGCGCGACCACCGACCGATTCTATATCGTCTCCGACGGACATCTGCGTGAGTTCGATGGCGATCTGGACGATTACCGCAACTGGCTGTTCGATACACGCCTTGCCAGAACCCAGGCCGACCGTCGGGATACCACGACCGGCAAACCGGAAACACCGGTCATTGACCGCAAGGAACAGAAACGTCTGGAAGCGGAAGAACGGCAACGTATCTCCACCCTGAAAAAACCGCTGGAAAAACGGATCGCCTGGCTGGAAAATGAAATCGGCAAACTGAACAGAAAAAAAACGGCGATAGACAGCCAGCTAGCCGACTCCGCCATTTACGAACAAGCGAACAGGGACCGGCTGAAAAAACTGCTGGCCGATCAGGTCGAATGCACGAAACAGCTGTGCGCCTGCGAAGAAGAATGGCTGGAGAAACAGGACGAACTGGAAAAAATACTGGCATCGTAGCCTTTCCGGCAACGTTCGACACCCTCCCCTTTCCGCCACCTTGCCGGAAACCGGCACGGGAATTTGCACCCGCATAGCGCAGCGCACCTTCGCAGTGCGAAAAATGCATCATATTGGATCACATCCCAAGCCGATATGGCCTGCCGGAATCACCATGCCTGACGTAAAAACCTATTTCCCGGCTTTCGCAGGCTCCCGTTTGACAATAGCCACCGCACCGGATACATCGCGCACGATGATGTACTGCTCCTTGCCTCCCGGACCGGTCAGCAGATAGTGATTGCCGTAGCAGTAGGCATCATCGTCCTTGTTGATTTTTTCCACCCTGAAACCATACACTTCCGATGCAGGCGCCCCTGCCGCCGCAACAGTGGTAAAACCGGCAAGCACCAGTCCCGATATCATCCATCCGATTTTTTCAGCATGACATTCCCTTTCATCGACAACATTCACATGACCGAATCGGCGCCCCGATTGGCAAGCTGATCGGCCTTTTCATTTCCTTCATGGCCGGCATGGCCTTTCACCCAGCGCCACCGGATATCATGGCGCTGCGTCGCCGCATCCAGTTCCATCCACAAATCGACGTTTTTCACCAGTTTCTTGTCGGATGTGCGCCAGCCGCGTTCCTTCCATTTGTGTATCCATTCGGTAATGCCCTTCTGGACATACTGGCTGTCCGTATGCAATATGACCCGGCATGGCCTTTTCAGCACACGAAGCGCCTCGATAACAGCCGTCAGCTCCATGCGGTTGTTCGTTGTATCGGCGTCCCCCCCGAACATTTCCTTTTCATGGCTGCCAGAAACCATCCAGACCCCCCATCCCCCCGGCCCGGGGTTGCCCCGGCAGGCGCCATCGGTGAAAATCTCGACCTCGCTCATTTTTTCACTGTTCATCCGTCAATCCCAAACATTCGCACACAACTCTGGTTATAATGGGCTTTTTGTTTCTGGAGACACGATATCATGCCTACCGATCCAGTCTTTTCTGTCAGTCCGATTCCTGCCTTCCGTGACAATTACATCTGGATGATCGACAACCGCACGCATGCGGCAGTCATCGATCCCGGCGATGCCGGTCCAGTTCTGGACGCACTGAAAAAACGTTCCCTGCAACTGTCCGCCATTTTACTGACTCATCGCCATGAAGACCATATCGGCGGCGTCGCCAGACTGCTGGAAAAAACCGGCGTCCCCGTGTATGGTCCCCGTCTGGATGCCATCGAATCCGTCACACATCCGGTACAGGAAGGCGATACCGTCACTCCTTTCGGACAGAACGGACCAAATCTGACCGTACTGGATGTCCCAGGACACACGAAAGGCCATATCGCCTATTATGCCGAAAAAGAAAAATGGCTCTTTTGTGGCGACATGCTGTTCGGTGCCGGCTGCGGCCGGATGTTCGAAGGCACGCCGGAACAGATGCTGGCGTCCCTTTCCAGACTGGCCGCACTGCCGGACGACGCGCAGGTTTTCGCAGGGCACGAATACACCCTCTCCAACCTGAAATTCGCCCGTGAAATCGAACCCGGCAATGAAGCGATCGCCGAACGTGCCAAGGCAGACCTCGCCAGACGCAACCGTGGCCGCCCGACCCTGCCTTCGACCATCGGTCTGGAAAAAGCCACCAACCCGTTTTTGCGGGCAGACCGTGAAGATGTCATGAAACGGCTTGAAGAACTGGGCCATCTGAAAAGCAGGAACCCGATCGATTCCTTTGCCGCCATGCGCGAATGGAAAAATACCTACGTCTGACACGCCCACCGGCAATACTGTGACCGGGCCGGACACTATATGTCCGGCCTTTTCCGTTTCACCCGCGAAGCTGCCGTACGGAACGGAAAAAGGACAGCCGGACAAACAGCAAAAGCACGGGGACGTGCAGCCGTTTTTTCCGCTTTCTTGATACAGATAAAACCGTCCGCAGGCAGGAACCATAAAATATCCCCATTCATCCGGTCAGACCGTCAGTTCCGGAAAAAATGTCTGCCCTTGCGTATTGACCGGACTACCATCTCCAGTCCACAAAAGGATTTCATGTCCAGCTCCATATCCGTTTCTGGTCACTTCCGCGATATCCCCGATGCCATGGCCATCCGCTACGGCATCCGGCATGAAGACCCCTGCCGTTTTCTGCTGGACAAATTCCCGGTCAGCGTCATGCAGATCGGTGAAGACGAAAAAGTCCATTTCGCCAACTCACGCTTTGCAGACATGCCGGGTTACACACCGCAATCGTTTCCGGAAAACATCAGAGATCTGGTCAACCCCGACACGTATTTCTACAGCCTGCACACATGGAAAGACATGTGGCACACCATGCGCCAGTTCCGTGTGGAAATCCGTTTCCGGCACCAAAACGGCCGCTACATCCTGACAGAAAACATCATTCGGCTGGTTCTCGACGACAACGGCCTCCCCGATTTCGCCGTTATCGTCTCCCGTCCTGTCGACCCGGACGGCAAACCGGTTCCGGAAAAACACCTGTCGCTGTTCGATCCGCTGACCTCCCTGCCGAATCGCAACTACCTCGACTGCTTTCTCGACGGCGCCTTCGAACGATCCCGTCAAAACGGCAATATGCTCGGCATTCTCGAGATCAATATCAACCGTCTCAGAATCATCAACGAAAGCCTCGGCCACGATGCCGGCGACGCCCTGCTGAAACTCATCTCAAAACAGCTGATCCACGCCGTCCATGAAAACGATACCGTCATCAGACTTGGCTGAGATGAATTCATCCTGTTCTACCAGCCGCGCCTTCCCTGAAGACCGGTGCAATCGCAGGCATTGAAGCCCTGATCCGCTGGAACCATCCCGGTAGCGGAAGAAATCGGACTGATCGGACAAATCGGGGAAACCGTGCTGAAAACCGTCATCCGTCAGCTGACCTCATGGCAGGAAATCTGGCGGCCATACGCAAACTGGGTATTTCCGTCGCCATCGACGACTTCGGCACGGGATATTCCTCGCTTCGCTATCTGTCATCCCTACCAGTCGATTCCCTGAAAATCGACAGCTCCTTCATCACAGGCCTGACTACCCGCAAAGGGATGAAATCCATCGTCGAATCAACGATCGTCATGGCGCACTCCCTTCACCTGCACGTCATTGCCGAAGGCGTTTCCACACAGGAAAAGCCCGATTTTCTGACCGGAAAGGGATGCGACCAGATCCAGGGATTCCTGTGCAGTCCGCCCCTGCCTCCCGATGAGCTAGAAATTTTCCTGAAAAACCACTCCTCCGGCACTGCGCCGCCGGAAAAACACCGCAACCGTCAGTCCACCTGAAAAACCGGACAAACCGGTATCATGCCCGCCGATCCGTTGCGCCACCAGCAAAAAAGGGGCAGCAAAAAGCCCCTTCTCCATCCGTCTTCCGTCGCATCAGCGGCGACGTGCAACCTTTTCACGCGTTCGCTGCCGTGTCGTCACGTCGGCCAGCTCGCTGATTTCCTTCGAGAGGAATTTCCAGATATCGTCCACACTGACAATGCCGACCAGACCGCCCATCTTGTCCACGATGGGAATACGGCGCACTCCCTTGAAACGCATCCGTTCCACCGTCTCGAAAACATCTTCCGTTTCGACGGCCGTCATCAGCTCGACCTTCATGATATCGATCACCTTGATGCTTTTCGGATCCAGTCCTTCTGCCAGAACGACGACCACGATATCCCGGTCGGTCACGATTCCCTGCGGAACTATCATGCCGTTGATTTCCTCGGTCACAATCAGCGTTCCGACATGATTGCGCCGCATCAGTTGCGCCGCTTCCTGCACCGTGGTATTCGAATTGCAAGTCACGACGTTATTCGAACAAATATGTCCAATCTGCATCTTTCTCTCTCCTTATTTTCTGTCAAAAACAAGAACCA
>CAZRQR010000061.1:0-10616 GCA_964602435.1 uncultured Oxalobacter sp. | reverse complement strand
ACTTCTGCTCTGACTCCGTAGGAATCTCACGCCTTCAGGCGGGGGAGGATGTCAAGATTCAAGCGTTATCGTGGACTATCTGGATACGATAACGCCCGTCAGCCAGCTTTTGCCTGACAACAACCGTGTCCGTTGCTGGGAAGCCCTTGCAGACGGCATCATGGATGCCGCCATACTGGTCAGACTGGAAGGCAAGCGTCCTGTTCAGCAACAAAGTCCGGAATGGATTCGTTTGCAGACAAGCAAAATACATACCGGCCTCAAAGCCATGTCGTCCCATCTGGGCACACGCACTTTTTGCCATGGCAACTCTTTTTCTCTGGCAGATATTGCCGTCGGATGCGCATTAGGCTGGCTCGACTTCCGTTTTCCTGAAATCGGATGGCGAAAGAAATACGAGAACCTGGCCCTGCTTTTTGACCGCCTTTCAGCCAGACCGTCATTCACGGAAACACGGCCGGAATAAATGGATACTGACGGCAGGAACATCATGGCCAGCCATAAAAAACTTGGTCGACAGCAGAAGATGCGCTGTCAATGATGCCCCCGCCAAGACAGACATCTCCCTTGTAAAAGACGACAGACTGTCCGGGCGTCACCGCCCACTGCGGCTTTGCAAAGCTGACCGAGAATGCAGAATGATCCGTTACGGATAGCAAGCAGGGCGTTTCTTTTTGGCGATAGCGCGTTTTGACGGACAATTCCCGTTCCTTTGGAGAAATACCGGCAATCCAGCTCGGCTGACCAGCCTCAAGAGATGGCGACAGCAACCAGGGATGATCGTGTCCCTGCACGACATACAGGGTATTGCTGGGAATATCCTTTCTGGCGACATACCAGGCATCACTGGTACCATCCTGCTTCCGGAATGACTTCATCCCCCCGATACCGATCCCTTTCCTCTGGCCGATTGTATAAAAACTGAGTCCAACATGTCGCCCGATTTCCTGTCCTTCCGGAGTCTTGATCGGTCCAGGCTCATAAGACAGATAACGGTTCAGAAATGCACGAAACGGCCTTTCACCGATAAAGCATATTCCGGTCGAATCTTTTTTTCTGGCATTAGGCAACCCGATGTTTTCCGCAATTTTCCGAACTTCCGTTTTTTTGATTTCACCTAACGGGAAAATGGTTCTTGACAACTGTTCCTGATTCAGGCGATGCAGAAAATAGCTTTGGTCCTTGGTATCATCCACCGCCTTCAACAATTCGAACTGCCCGTTGTTTTCACGAACGCGCGCATAATGTCCGGTTGCAATCTGTTCGGCCCCCAAAGACATGGCACGATCAAGAAATGCCTTGAACTTGATTTCCGCATTACACAAGACATCCGGATTCGGCGTCCGGCCGGCTTCATATTCCCTCAAAAACTCGGAAAAGACCCGATCCTTATATTCTGCAGCGAAATTCACCACTTCAATGTCAATGCCGATCACATCAGCAACCGTCACGGCGTCCAGCCAATCCTGCCTTGCGGAACAATACTCATTGTTATCGTCATCTTCCCAGTTTTTCATGAAAAGTCCGACGACTTCATAGCCCTGTTCCTTGAGCAACCATGCCGATACCGATGAATCGACTCCGCCAGACATACCGATCACTACTTTTTTTCTGCTCACGTTTTTTACTTCCTTTCCACAAACAATGTGGACAACACCGACAAAGGCACTTTCTGCCCTTTCAGATAATCGTCAACCGATTGCAAAACCAGCTTGCTGCGATGCCGGTGACGACAGGCAACCATTTCTTCGTAAGACATCCATACGGTACGCAATATATCAGGATCCAGAGGCTGATCAAGTTCTGAAACGATTGTCCCTGAAAATGCAAATCGCAGGAAAGAGGTCTTTTTGCCCCCATCAAGGGTATATTGCAGAAGGTAGATTCCAACAAGCGCATCAGGGACTATCCGGCACGCTGTTTCCTCAAGCGTTTCACGTACCGCCGCATCCTGAATGGATTCATTTACCTCGAGGTGACCAGCCGGCTGATTCAGCAATATCCCCCGCTCCGTTTCCTCCTCTACCAGAAGAAAACGCCCGTCCCTCTCAAGAATGGTCGCAACAGTAATTTCAGGCTTGAACATGGAAGATATCCCGGTGAATTTACTGTCCATTTTAACGCAACAGACTCGCTTTACCATGTTTTCCGGCAAGTTGCCGGAAAATGGTCTCTGCCCTTTTCACTTCCCACAGCGACATGCCGGGTGGTCAAAAAGACAATATGCGCATAAAGTTTGAATTTTTCTGCTTTGTCAATGAAAAAATTGTGTATTATAAAAAACTTTCCAAAGTGTGGAGGAAATTGACAACGTCGGCTTTTCTATTCATTTATAATCTGTAAAACGTGCGTTATGGCGATACCGGAAGCCATCAGAAACTCCTGTCATGAAAAAATGCCATGCATGGAATGGACAAGGTATTTTGAGGGATACATGAATATCCGGACGACAGTATCTCTGGTTTCGACCTTATTGCTGGAAAAGCATCCATTTCGCACTTCAAATTTTTATTTAATATGCTGAACGATCAGCAATTCCGGCACTTTTTAACCACCAATAAACAACGAAGTAGCTGAAGTACCTGATTGTGCAACCATGCCTATTTCGTAAACAGGAGAAATTGAAAATGCAACGGATTATGTTACGCGGAAAAATCCATCGTGCTACTGTCACCCAGTGTGATCTGACCTATGAGGGATCCTGCGCAATTGATGAAGATCTTATCGAAGCCGCTGGCATGACGGTTTTTGAAAGAATCGAACTTTACAATGTAAACAATGGCGAACGTTTCGCCACCTATATCATTCCCGGGAAACGGGGCAGTGGCGAAATTTCCCTGAACGGCGCCGCAGCCCGCCGTGCCCATCTTGGAGATCTGCTGATCATCTGTACCTATGGCCTGATGGACGACGAGGAAATCAAGACATTCAAACCGAAAGTCGTACTGGTTGACGAAAAAAACAGGATTACGGGTCTGAAATGACAACCGGTACGATGGCTCTTGTTGGTCAGCCTGTTTAACCTGTTTTCATTCATATTTTCAATAAAAAACCTGATTGCATTCAATCAGGTTTTTTATTGAACGGTTTCAGGGAGCCATTCAGTGCTTCCAGCTCGTCTATCGTATTGACATTTTTCCATTCACCACGATAAATCTCGCCCCCCACCTGTCCTCTTGCTATATATTCACGCAGAATTGATCCAAGTTGAACCTTTTCGCCTGGCTGTATGGAATCGAACATGGACATTCGGTATACCCCGATCCCGGAAAATGTCCATTTTGGTTCACCTTCATTTTTGACAGTAAACGAATGAAGCGAAAAATCACCTTCAGGATGAAATGGCGGATTTTTCACCAGATACAACCATGCCACATCCCGTTTTGTATCCGCATGCGGGTGTCCCCAGACATCATTGTCCTGCAATACGGTCTCTACCTGTTTGAAATCAAAATAGGGACAATATATATCGGAAGCAATGGCGACAAAAGGCGCCTCTCCCAGTAAATGTCTGGCTTTGGCGATTCCTCCCGCCGTTTCCAGTGCCGTGCTTTCAGGCGAATAATAAATGGTAGCGCCAAAAGCGGAACCATCGCCCAAAGCTTCTTCAAGCCGGTTGCCCAGATAGGCATGATTGATAACGATCTCCGTAATACCGGCACGCACCAGATTCAGGATATGCCAGACGATCAGAGGACGTCCGTGCACTTCAAGCAACGGTTTGGGACACGTGTCAGTCAGTGGCCGCATACGGTTTCCCCTGCCAGCGGCAAATATCATGGCTTTCATTTCAGTATTGCCTGCCCAGATACGAAAATGTCATTTTTCAGAAAGAATATGTCACATCCTGCTTTTTGTCCTGCAGTTCATCCAGCAAACGGGCCAGTGGTGCCAGCTCGACATACCGGTGCGCCGTTTTGCTGGCATATTGCATAACCCGCGGGATATCCTTGAAATAGGCGTTTTTACCATCACGATGGTACAACCTTGCAAAAATACCCAGCACTTTCAGATGACGCTGAACCCCCATGAACTCAAAATCCCTGTAGAACTGGTCAATATCGGGATTGACAGGCAATCCTGTCTTTTTCGCTTTTTCCCAATAACGTATAACCCAGTCCAGAACCCGTTCTTCTTCCCATTCGATATAGGCATCTTTCAGAAGCGATACCAGGTCATACGTAATCGGGCCATACAACGCATCCTGAAAATCCAGAATTCCCGGATTGGCCTTGTCCGTTCCATCCATCACCATCAAATTGCGCGAATGATAATCGCGATGGACAAAGACTTGTGGTTGGGACAGATTATTGGCCAAAAGCAGATCAAACACCTTCTCCAGTTCTGCCTGTTTGTCCGGTGACATGGAAAACTGTCTGTGCCTGGAAATATACCATTCCGGAAAGAGATCCAGTTCCCTTCTTAATGTTGCCCGGTCATATTCAGGCAAAACATGAGGCCGGCTGATCAATTGTATGCTGATCAGTGCATGGATGGCATCCATATACAACGACCCCGCACTTGTTCCGTCAAGCACATCCAGATAAGTAACCGTCCCCAGATCGGATAAAAGAAGAAAACCTTCCTCGTGGTTTTTTGCCAGAACATGAGGAACGGAAACGCCGCTTTTTCCAAATACGGAAGCGATATAGACAAACGGTTCTGTTTTTTCTTTTCCGGGTGGAGCATCCATCACAATACAAGAACCATTTTCCACATTGACACGAAAGTAACGCCTGAAACTGGCGTCAGACGAGGCAGGCCTCACAGTATCCATATCCAGAGAAAATCCATGCAAAGTTTCCAGCCATCGCATGAGTGAAACAAGGCGTGAATCCCGGGAAATATTTTGATCTGTAATTGACATGAAGGACAAAACAATACGTTATCAACAAAAAAGTTCTCATATAATAAGCGATTCTGGATAATAAATTGTAGTCTTCTTCGCTACGCTTTTTTCATGAGCCGTTTTTTTGTTTTTTTTTCGTCATGCGTCCTGTTTTCGTTGCTCGCAACGCTCCCAGTGACTTTGCTTGCAACGCCTGCAACAGACGGAAAAACCAAGAACAGCCGTCCCCAGTATATCGAAAACAAGGATGCGCCTACCATTCTCCAAGCGGAACAAATAACGGGACGACCGGCACGTGATCTTTATCTGGACTATGAAGTTGAAATAGAACGTGACCAGACCCTGATTACCGGTGATCACGGTATTTTCCGGCAGGAGGAAAACGAAGCAGAGGTCATCGGAAATGTATTTATCCAGCGCTTTGGAGATCAATTCACGGCCGACAGAAGCAATCTGAACCTTGATACCGGCGCAGGAACACTGAACCATTCCACCTACAGACTGGGAGCAAACAATGCGCAAGGTACCGCGAACCGTATTGATCTGCTCAGTGATGATAAAGTCAATATTTTCAGAGGTACATACAGTACTTGCGAGGGCACCGATCCGGACTGGTATCTGAAATCGGACAAATTGCATCTGGACGATAGCAAGAATACCGGATATGCAACCAGTCCCGTGCTTTATTTCAAGGATGTTCCCATACTGGCAGCACCAGCCATGACTTTTCCATTCAAAAATGAACGCAAATCAGGCTTTCTGCCTCCCACCATTGGAATGACATCGAAAAACGGGCTGGAACTCAGCGTTCCCTACTATTTCAACCTAGCTCCCAATTACGATCTGACGCTGACACCCAATCTGATAGCCCGCCGAGGCTTGCAACTGGGTGCGGAAGCCCGTTATCTCGGCGCCAATTATTCAGGAACAACCTATATCGAGTTCCTGCCGAATGACAAGGAAGCGGATCGCAACCGTTATTTTCTGTCATCCCAACACCAGCAGGCCTTCAATAATGGCTTGTCATATTACTGGAATATCAATTCGGCTTCGGATAACGAATATCCGGACGATTTTTCCATGCCTCAGAACCGCAGTAGCCTGAACCGGCTTTTACTGCGTGAAGGAGGCATTTCCAAATCTTACGGTATCTGGCATACCACTTTACGTGGAACCAATTACAAGGTCTTGCAGGACGAAGAAGCGCCTATCATCAAACCTTTCGATCGGCTCCCTCAATTTTCGATATCCGGCGGACAGCAAAATGTCGGCGGGTTCGACTGGAGTATTTATGGAGATTTGACGCGCTTCTGGCTTTCCGACTCCGATCTGGATCAGCGGCCATTACAGGAACAGGCTCGTGGCAACCGTTTTATCATGAAATCGGAAATTTCCTATCCGATTATTTCCAGCGCATATTTTCTTACACCCAAAGCGATTCTGAATATCACCAAATACGACCTGGATGAGTCCCCCTACGATACGAAATCGCTGACCCGTGTTTTGCCCACATTCTCGCTGGATGGCGGCTTGTTTTTCGAAAGGGATGCCTCTATCTTCGGCAGGGGAATGACCCAGACACTCGAACCACGGCTCTTTTATGTTTATACCCCTTATAAGGATCAAAGCAAATATCCGATCTTCGATTCCGGCGAACCCAGTTTCGGTTACGCCATGCTCTTTACGGAAAACCGCTTCGCGGGGTATGACCGCATTGCCGATGCCAACAATCTGACTGCGGCCCTGACGACCCGTTTCATCGAGGAAGACGGCATGGAACGCATGCGATTCACGATCGGCCAGCGCTATTATCTCAGAGACCAGCGCGTTTATCTTTACTATGCAAACAACTCGGAATCCAAAAACCGCTCCGATCTGCTAGCGCTGGCCAGCGGGCAAATCACAAGAACCTTTTCAGTAGACACGGCCATCCAGTACAATCAGAGCACGAAAAAGATGTACAGCGCCAATTTCAGTACCCAATGGAAACCGGGGCCAATGAAACTGCTGAATGCTGAATACCGTTATCTGAGAGATGCTTCCAGCTATTACAGCCGGTATTCATCCACCGATCTCGCCGGGCTCATCGGTTATTATCCTGATTGGGATTACGAGGATTATCTTTACAATAATGAAATCGATCAGATTCATGTTTCGGGACAATGGCCAATTGCCCGGAGATGGTATGCACTGGGGCAAATCAGTTATTCCCTTCCCGATCACAAATCCATCGAAAATATTCTGGGAGTCGAATATAACGCGGATTGCTGGATATTCAGATTGATGGCGCAACGTTATATCACTTCATCAACCGAAAGCAATACCGCTTTCTTCTTCCAGCTGGAACTGAAAGGTCTGTCAAGACTTGGAACCAATCCTCTCGATACATTGCAGAGGAGCATTCCCGGTTATGAGCCGCTCTCACGGTGATGCTATATTGTCGAATCACATTTTATCCTCGCAAGGATTACCATATGTTCTTCTCAAAAAGCCATTTACGCAAACTATCTCTCTTCAACAGGATCTTTACGCTGCTTTTGGGGATCGTTATCCCGGCTGCAACATTTGCACAATCCGAGCCGGTACAAACTCCTGTCCAGACAGCCCGTCCCGTCGTTGTGGATGCCATCGCGGCGGTAGTCAACAATGACGTGATCACGGTCGGTGAGCTCAACGAGCGTATCGGGCAAATCGAATCACGACTGAAAACGCAGAATATCGCATTGCCCCCTCGCGACGTGCTCCAGAAACAGGTCTTGGAGCATATGATTGTCGAAAGCGCGCAAGTTCAGTTAGCTAGGGAAATGGGGCTTCACATCGACGATACACAACTTGACAGAACCATCGCCCGGATTGCGGAAAGCATGCATATGACCCTGCAACAGTTCCAGCAACAGATAGAGCAGGGCGGAACACCATTTGAAAAATACCGCGAAAACGTCAGAAACGACATCACCATACAACGCTTGCGAGACCGTGAAGTCGTCAAAAAAATCCAGATCAACGATGCGGAAGTCGATCATTTGCTTGGATCGGACACACAAATGCAAATGCCGGAACAGGTCAGACTGGGACACATACTGGTTCGTATTCCGGAAAATGCATCCCCTGAACAGATTGCCGAAAAACATGAGCGCGCAGAAAAAATTCTCAAGATATTGCAGTCCGGAGGGGATTTCCAGCAAAACGCTGCTTCATACTCCGATGCCGATGAAGGATTGAGCGGTGGCGATATAGGCTGGAGAAGTACAGACCGTTTGCCCAAAGTATTTGTCGAGGCGCTGTCCGGACTGAAACCGGGCGATATGACCGGCATCATCAAAAGCCCCAATGGTTTTCATATTCTGAAAGTACTTGACAAACGCTCCATGTCGACCGGATCCGAACAGATACAGAGTATTGCCAGTGGCCATACCGTCCAGCAGATCCACGCGCGACATATTCTTATCAAAGTCAATCAACTGGTATCGGCAGATGAAGCAAAACGCAAACTGTTTGATCTGAAGCAACGGATTCAAAACAATTCTGCGACGTTTGATGAATTGGCAAAAACCTATTCCAACGATACATCTGCCAATCGGGGAGGTGATCTGGGCTGGATTTATCCCGGCGATACCGTTCCCGAATTTGAAAAGGCACTGGTTTCACTGCAACCCGGTGAAATCAGTGATCCGGTCGAGACCCAGTTCGGGTTCCACCTCATCCAGGTTCTCGAGAAAAAAACCGATGACATGTCTCTTGAAAGAAAAAGAATCGCCGCCAAACAGACCCTGCGTGAACGGAAAATTGCCGAGGCGACAGAAGAATGGCTACGCCAGTTACGTGACCGTGCCTACGTAGAATATCGCCTCAACGATAACAAACAGGACATGTAAATGACGAAACCGGTCATTGCCATCACAATAGGAGAACCTGCCGGTATCGGACCTGAAATTTCCATACGTGGCGCCATCCACTGTCTTGATGCAGTTTGCCCCGTCCTGATCGGAGACTATACCGGCCTAAAGCAACTTGCATCCGGAATCGATACAGGCATCAGGCTGTACAGACTGATGCCATCTGAATGGAACCCTGATACTCTTCAGCAAGGAGCGTACTCAATCGGTGTTATTGATGTTCCTCTGGAGGCCCCCGTTGTTCCTGGCCATCTGGATGCGCGAAATGGAAAATCCGTCCTGTCTTTTCTGGATATCGCCATTGCCGGCGCCCTGACTGGCCGGTTCGATGCAGTCGTTACAGCACCTGTACAAAAAAGCACAATCAATGACGCCGGCTTCCCTTTTACCGGACATACAGAATATTTTGCAGAAAAAACGGCGGCAAAGCGCGTAGTCATGATGCTGGCCGGCTCTGCCGGAAAAACCACGGGCAAAACCGATTACATGTTACGTGTTGCACTGGCTACCACCCATTTGCCTCTGAAAGACGTCAGTCGCGCCATCACCAAAGAAAGTCTTGTTGAAACGGTGTCGATAGTGAACCACGACCTGCACACCAGATTCGGAATTGAATCGCCGCGTATCCTGATAGCGGGACTGAATCCCCATGCAGGGGAAAACGGTTATCTGGGCGATGAGGAAATCAGAATCATCCTGCCTGCTATCGAACAACTGCAATCCTCCGGAATCCGGGTATCGGGTCCTTTTCCTGCCGATACGCTTTTTCAGCCACATTATCTTGAAAATGCAGACTGTGTCCTTTCCATGTACCACGATCAAGGATTGCCTGTCCTCAAATACGCGACATTCGGGCACGGCATCAATATCACTCTCGGGTTACCCATCATCCGTACATCAGTTGATCATGGAACCGCTCTTGATATCGCATCCCGCGGGCCCGGACTGGCCAGCTACGGTAGCATGATCGAAGCCATCAGGATGGCAGCTGAAATGGCACTTTCATCAAAAAAACACAAACGGACCGGAAAATGAAACATATTCCCCGCAAACGGTTTGGGCAGAATTTTCTGAAAGACCTATCTGTGCTGGATGCCATTATTGCTGCAATCGCTCCCCGAAACTCGGATATCATGCTTGAAATCGGACCCGGGCTGGGAGCCATGACCGGAAAACTGCTCCCATACCTGTCCGGACTGAATGTGATTGAACTGGACCGTGATCTGGCAGCCTATCTGAGCCACCGCTTCCCCGCAGAGAAACTGACGGTTCATTGCGGAGATGCGCTTGACTTCGATATAGGCTCTATCGTTCAACATCCTGACAAAAAAATCAGGATTGTCGGCAATCTTCCCTATAACATTTCAACTCCTCTGCTCTTTCACCTGATGGATTTTGTCTCGCTCGTTGAAGATCAGCATTTCATGCTCCAGAAAGAAGTCGTTGAACGCATGGTTGCCGAACCCGGCAGCAAGGCCTATGGGAGACTGTCCGTTATACTGCAATGGCGTTATGACATGGATATGCTTTTCACCGTTCCGCCGGAAGCTTTCGACCCTCCCCCCCGGGTGGATTCTGCCATTGTCCGGATGATACCAAAGGAAAATCCCGAAAAATGTTCGTTGCCGGCACTTGAAAAAGTCGTTACACAAGCCTTTTCGCAACGCAGGAAAATGTTGCGCAACAACCTCGCGCCTCTTTTTTCAGAAGCCAAACTAGTACAACTGGAAATCGACCCGACAAAAAGGCCGGAAGAACTGACAACCGAACAATTCGTCAGTCTGGCCAATCACCTTCATTGACATCCTCCCCCGCATGAAGGCGTGAGATTCCTACGGAGTCAGAGCAGAAGTGCCCTGATCTCTTCGGTG
>CAZRQR010000060.1:0-10787 GCA_964602435.1 uncultured Oxalobacter sp. | reverse complement strand
TGAGCATCTGGTCTTAACTGGAATTTGAAAGCTTGCAGTCGTTTCATGACGCTATCTTAAACAAAAACAGTCAGGCAGAAAATCGCGCCTTGTATCACCGACCTGAAGGACGGGAATATAAGGCGCACTAGGTAAACGGTAATGGATGTATATGGAAGGGAGACGGACGGTGTCGGATGCGCCGTAGATTGGGTTGGAGCGGGAGGCATCGAATCCGACTCTGTAATAGTTATTGCTTCCTGCCTGATAGTGCCCGAATGAACCTTCGTCAATATTGTAGAGTCTGGTAGCCGACAGCGTAGGAATTGACTCCCGATACAATGGTTCTTGTAATATTCGGCAATCCGGCCGAAACATGCGTTCCAGCCGTATCGCTGCCGCTTAACAGGTTGTTGCGGTAATCAGGCAGACGGAATACGGTTGCCACATCGCTTCCGTAGGTGTAGCCGATGACGGCGAAAAGTTCCGGATAGACCGTTGTCAGGATTTCGGCGCCGTTGCAGTGCAGGTATCCGTCCGGTGTGATGTTGCCGGCAATGGCGATCACGCTGCCGACCGGCATTTTCTCCGCCGTGTCGAGTTTGGTGGTCAGTTTTTCTTCCAGTTCCGTTTTGTCGGCTTTTTCGGTCAGTTTCGGTTCCATGAAAGTATCGACGGATATGCCGCAGGCGGGATTTGCCAGCACCCATTTTTCCAGTTTGGCATCGTATTTGAGTTCGAGCCAGTGGCCGTCGCCGGCGATGTCGCCGGAAAGAAGGGGCTGGCATAGTGTTGGGAGCGTTGGCACGGATCTGGACGTGCAGGCCGTGAACCGGTTTTGTGACGGGTTGCGCGAATGTCGCGGTCAGTGCATCGGAGGTGCCGCCCGCTTCGGCTCGGTATTTTTCCTGAACGCTGAACGTATCGCGTGCCTTCTGTTTGTCGGCGCTGTCGGTGCAGAGCAGATCGGCGATGAATTGCCGGAAATTGCCCATCGCGAGGCGGAATTCGCCGGTGGTGGTTTCAGGCTGTTTGGTGCTTTCGAGCAGGTTTCTGTCGGGAAGTCGGGTCATGTTGTCTCCATAAAAAAGCCTTCCTGCGAGGGAAGGCCGGGGTGATATCCATGAAAAAAGGGCGCAACCGTGCCCCACCCGGTTATTTTACGGAAAATTTTTTCTTCGGTCAGCTCGGGTTTTTTGTTTTATTTTCATGAATTTGAGGTTATAGTCGCGTTTTGGTTTTTCTTTTCTTGAAGGATATTCGTTTTGAGAATTCTGAAAGCGCAACCCGAGGATCTGGGCGTGATTCTGGCCCTTCAGTACAGGGCTTTCCGCAGCGAGGCGAGATTGCTGGATGACGAGAGCATTCTGCCCCTGATGCAGACGTTGAAAGATCTGGAAAAAGAATACAGGGAAGGAATCGTCCTGAAAGCGGTGGACGAGGCCGGTGTGATTATCGGTTCGGTGAGGGCGCGCGAGGAGGGAGATACGCTTTATATCGACAAGCTGATGGTGCTGCCCGAAAAACAGGGGCGCGGCATCGGGACGCAGCTGCTGGTGGCGATCGAGAAATCGTGTCCCAAGCCGCGTTACGAGCTGTTCACCAGCAATATCAGTATCCGGAACCTGAAACTGTACGAGGGGCTGGGATACCGGCGTTTCCGGGAAGAACAGGCGACGCCCGAACTGAAGTTCGTCTATATGGAAAAGACTGTGAAAATGCCTGTGCAGGCGTAACGGGCGGATAGGGCGGAAAAACGGCAGCCGATTGCATCGGCTGCTGTTTTTGTTTTTGCGTTCACGGTTTTTCGCGGTTGTTTGCGACCGGTTGCCGGTTCATCCCTTGTGCGGCGGAACGGCCGTACCGGCGCCAGTCTGTTTTCTGTACCGGTGAAGGCACGCGCGCCTAGACGGGAAAGACGGCTGTCCGGTTTACGGTTTTCCGTACGGGCAATCTAGCCGGCCCGTATGTCATGAAAGGCTGTCTGTCAGGGGGGCACTGTTCTGTTGGCGGTCCTGAACGTCCCGTACGGATCCCCTGGGCCGCCGGCCGCGTCCGTATGCGGAAGGGGAAATGCGGTTGTTCTGAAGCATGTGGCTGGCGGTAAAAAACGGTATTCCGCATTGTTGCGTGAAGTACACCGGGCCGAGAAACAGATATCTATAAAAATACAGAAATGACCGGAAAACAAAGGATTCGGGACGGAACGGAAAATCGTGATGTTCACGGACAGTATCGAAGTGTATGCCATGCGGCGGAACGGACGGACAGTGCTGGGCCGTCGTCATGGCCTGGGGGAGATCTCCGTATGGCGTCCGGTTGGCGGAAGGTGACGGGGGACTGGCGGATACGGGAATGGTTCTGCCTGTCGTGACGGAGGCGGCGGGCACGGGCCGGGACAGGGGAGATGCCTGTTTTTCCGGCTGTTTTTTCAGGGCAGAGGCGCAGGGCCTGCACGGTCAGAAAGTCCATTGCGCCTTGCCGAAGCCGCCGATGGAAGTGCCGTTTCTAGGGGAAAATTCGGAGGCCAACACGAAATCGAGCGAAGTGTCCTCGGGAGAACGGAGCAATATGTCTGCTGATGCCGAAATGGACGAACGGGCGGCAAAGCGGACATCGGTGGCGAAGTTACCTCCTTTTATGCATTGCGTGTCAAGGTTGATTTTATGGCTTTCCTTCAGGGTATTTTCATCGGAAATGTCGATGATATGAACGTCGGCTTGCGGATTCAGGGCAGTCTGGAACAGGAAACGTACCGTGATATCAGTTGGCGGGAATGAAAAACCGATGATGAAAACGTCGTCCGCTTCTTCCAGCATGTGTGCAGCAGCTTGCCACAAGTGGCGTATGGCGGTGTGGTTGTAAATAATAGGTTACGGCAGGCGCTGGAGCTGGTCGGCAAGGTTCTTCTGAACAAGGGGGACAAGGTTCTGATGGAAGAGCCGGGATATCTGGGCGCCATTCAGGCATTTTCATTGTGTGAACCGGAATTCCTGTCTGTTGCTCTGGAAGAAGATGGTCTTGATCTTGAAAAACTGGAGAAAGTCCTGAAAGACAATCCGGTCAAGCTGATCTGTACGGTACCCAATTTCCAGAATCCGACAGGATTGACGTATTCGATGGAAAAAAGAAAGGCCATCAGGGAACTGGTCTCGAAATACGATATCGCCTTGCCTTTATGGTGAATTGCGTTTCAGGGGTGAGTCGCTTCCTTATGTTGGCGCGGAGTATCTGGAGAACAGCATTTTGCTCGGTTCTTTTTCCAAAACCGTCACACCGGGGATGCGGCTGGGATTTTTGATCACCCGGAATGCCCAGTTGATGCGTTATCTGGTGACGGCAAAACAGGGAAGCGATCTTCATACCAATATTTTCACCCAGTATGCGATTCACGAATATCTAATGAACAACCCGTATGAGGAATATGTCAGAAAGATCGTGGAACTTTACAGAACGTAGGCCGGTTCCATGCTGGATGCCATGGGCAAGTATTTTCCGGAAACGGTTTCCTACATAAAACCGGAAGGTGGCATGTTTATCTGGGCGACCTTGCCCGAGGGACAGTCGGCTCTTGAACTGTTTCCCAGGGCCATGGAACAGAAAGTGGCGTTTGTTCTCTGCGATCCTTTCTATGTCTCGAGACGGAACGTGAATACATTGCGCCTGAATTATACCAATGCCACCCCGGAAATCATCACCGAAGGTATCAGGCGGCTGGGCAGCATTCTCTGAAATGCAGGTGCCATATATGAAAAAAGCGCGAAATCCATTCGCGCTTTTTTTGAAGGGAGACAGGTCATCAGATCGGACTGAGCCAGTGGGCGTATTTCGGTGCTTTCCCGGAAACGATATCGAAAAAGAGGGATTGTATTTTCTCGGTGATGGGGCCACGTGAACCGATACCGATCTGGCGGTTGTCCACTTCACGAATGGGCGTGATTTCGGCTGCCGTGCCACTGAAAAAGGCTTCGTCCGCACAATAGACCTCGTCGCGGGTGATCCGTTTCTGGATGACTTCGATGCCCAGATCGTTGGCCAGTGTGATGACGGAGTCACGGGTGATGCCATCCAGACAGCTGGCCAGATCCGGGGTATAGAGTTTACCGTTCTTGACGATGAAAACGTTTTCGCCGGAACCTTCTGAAACGAATCCCTCCGTATCGAGAAGCAATGCCTCATCGTATCCACAGGTCGTCGCTTCCTGATTGGCCATGATGGAGTTGATGTAATAGCCGGATGCCTTGGCGCGAACCAGCGATACATTGACGTGGTGGCGGCTGAAGGAGGATACCTTGACGCGGATGCCCTTGCTGATACCATCCTCTCCCAGATAGGCTCCCCACGGCCATGCGGCGATGGCGGTATGGATGGTATTGTTTTTGGCGGATATGCCAAGCGCTTCCGAACCGACCCAGATGATGGGGCGGATGTAGCCCGATTCCAGACGGTTTTCACGAATGACCTGTTTCTGGGCTTCCATGAGCGTATCCATGTCGTACGGGACATTCATCTGGAAAATCTTGGCGGAGTTCAAAAGCCGTTTCGTGTGCTCTGCAAGACGGAAAATGGCGGTTCCCTTTTCCGTCTTGTATGCGCGCACGCCTTCAAATACCGACATGCCGTAATGCAATGAGTGTGTCAATACATGTATTGTGGCACTTCGCCAGTCGATCAGTTTCCCGTCTTGCCAGATTTTCCCGTCACGGTCGTGCATGGATGACATGAGATTTCTCCTGAATTCCAGTCAAAAATTTTATTTTAATCGAATAAAGATTCTAGGCAATCAATTTACAGGATTTCGTGCGGCAAGGGTGTGACTTTTTTGATGATGGAATGAAGCATTCAATCGGGCTCAAAATAACCTTTCATGGACAGGGTGCGGTAAAATAGCAATATTCTTTCACACTCAATGACCATACTGCCATGCAATCCGATTCTTCATACAAACGTTTGACAGTCTTGGTGGATAAAGGCGAGCTGCAGGGAAAACGCGTTTTTATCCGTTCCGATTTGAATGTCCCGCGTGATGCCGGCGGCAACATTACGGAAGATACCCGTATCCGTGCCTCGATCCCTGCCGTCGAGATGGCGCTGAAGGGGAGCGCTGCCGTCATGGTGACATCCCATCTTGGTCGTCCCAAAGAGGGGGTTTTCACGCCTGAGGAATCGCTTGCACCGGTTGCGAAACGCATGTCCGAATTACTGGGACAGCCGGTTGAGCTTGTTCGTGACTGGGTCGATGGCGTTGACGTAAAACCCGGCCAGGTCGTTTTGCTGGAAAATGCCCGTTTCAATACGGGAGAAAAGAAAAACAGCGATGAACTTGCCAGAAAGATGGCGGCTCTGTGCGATGTGTATGTCAACGATGCGTTCGGAACGGCCCATCGTGCGGAGGCGACGACATATGGTATTGCCAAGTATGCACCGGTTGCCTGTGCCGGTCCCCTGCTGGCTGCGGAACTCGATGCCCTGTCGAAGGCGATGGTCAATCCCTATCGTCCCATGATGGCCATCGTCGGCGGTTCCAAGGTATCGGGAAAACTGGAAGTTTTGAGAAAGCTGGCCGACAAGGTGGACAGTCTGATTGTCGGGGGCGGTATCGCCAATACGTTTTTGCTTGCGGCCGGCTATCCGGTAGGGCGTTCGCTTGTCGAGGATGATCTCGTTGAGGAAGCTAGGTCGATCATGGCCATGATGGAATACAGGAAAGCGTCGGTGCCGTTGCCGGTCGATGTGGTTTGTGCCCGGGAATTCGCTGCCAGCGCACCGGCAACGGTCAGGAAAGTGGCCGATGTCGGGCCGGATGACATGATTCTGGATATTGGTCCCGAGACCGCGAAAAATTATGCCGCACTGATTTCGAAAGCGGGTACTGTTGTCTGGAACGGACCGGTTGGTGTTTTCGAATTCGACCAGTTTGGCGGAGGCACAAAAACGGTTGCGGAAGCGATTGCCGGCTCCAGTGCCTATTCGCTGGCCGGAGGAGGGGATACGTTGGCGGCTATTGCCAAATACCGTATTGCCGATAAAATCGGTTACATTTCCACCGGAGGTGGCGCTTTTCTCGAATTTCTGGAAGGAAAGATATTGCCCGCCGTTGACATTCTGATACAACGGGCCAAATAAATATATTCAAGGAGAAACTGATGTCAATTGTATCCATGCGCCAATTGCTGGATCATGCCGCTGAAAACGGTTATGGATTGCCCGCATTCAATGTCAATAATCTGGAACAGGTACAGGCCATCATGGAGGCTGCATCCGAGGTCAATTCGCCCGTGATCATGCAGGCTTCGGCCGGTGCCAGACGGTATGCAGGAGAACCTTTTCTTCGTCACCTGATTGAGGCGGCAGTCGAAGCCTATCCGGATATTCCTGTCGTCATACACCAGGATCACGGACAGTCTCCGGCAGTTTGCATGACGGCTATCCGTTCGGGGTTCAGTTCCGTCATGATGGACGGTTCCCTGATGCCGGACGGAAAGACCGCAGCCACTTATGAATACAATCTTGGTGTAACGAAAGAGGTCGTCAGATTCTCGCATGCGGTCGGCATCACGGTCGAGGCGGAACTGGGTGTTCTGGGGTCGCTTGAAACGATGAAGGCGGACAAGGAGGACGGTATCGGCGCGGAAGGTACCATGACCCGGGAGCAGCTTCTGACCAATCCGGATCAGGCTGTCGATTTTGTGAAGGAAACACAGTGTGACGCTCTGGCGATCGCGATCGGAACCTCGCATGGTGCCTACAAGTTCACCCGCAAGCCGACGGGCGACATTCTGGCGATTGACCGCCTGAAAGAAATTCATGCAAGGCTTCCCAATACGCATCTTGTCATGCACGGGTCTTCTTCGGTACCCCAGGAACTGCTCACTGTCATCCGCGAGTTCGGCGGCGACATTCGTGAAACATACGGTGTGCCGGTCGAGGAATTGCAGGAAAGTATCAGATTCGGCGTACGGAAAATCAATATCGATACGGATATCCGTCTTGCCATGACCGCTGCCATTCGTCGTTATATGGCACAGAATCCGTCGCATTTCGATCCTCGTGAATATCTGAAAGCAGCGAAAGAAGAAGCGAAAAAAATGTGCATGTCGCGTTACATTGCTTTCGGCAGTGCAGGACAGGCATCGAAAATCAGGCCGATGCCACTGGAAAAGATGGCGGAAAAATATAAAAAAGGCGAACTCGCCCAAATCGTGAAATAATATTGTTTTTTCAGGAAAAGTAGCACAATATGCAGGTGCGGCCGTATCCGGACGCACCTGCACTGTTTTGATGATTGAGTAGGAAATGGCAGACAATAATGAAAAACTGATCGGAATCGTGATGGGATCCACCTCCGATTGGGATGTAATGAAAGAAGCGGCAAAAATGTGCCGTGATTTTGGCGTTTCGTTCGATGCACGCGCCCTGTCGGCGCATCGCACACCGGACGAACTGGGGGAGTGGATCGCCGACATGGAAAAACGCGGATGCAAGGCTTTCATCGCGGGCGCGGGCGGTGCGGCTCATCTTGCGGGTGTCGTGGCATCGCATACTATTTTGCCGACTTTCGGTGTTCCGATTCCATCCAAATATATGAAGGGTCTGGATTCGCTGCTGGCGACAGTCCAGATGCCGAAAGGCATTCCGGTTTCCACACTGGCGATCGGAGAAGCGGGAGCTGCCAATGCGGCTCTGGCCGCTATCTCCATGCTGGCGATCAATGATGATGGCTTGAAGAAAAAACTGATTGATTTTCGTGTGAAACAATCAGAAAAGGTCCGCAAGGCCACTTTGCCGGAACTGGATTGACAGGAGTATTTCAATGCCGGGTTTAATGAAGACCAATATCAAGTCCCTTCCTCTTCTGCACAGGGGAAAAGTCAGGGATATTTATGCAGTCGGTGATGACAAGATGCTGGTTGTCCAGACCGATCGCCTGTCTGCATTTGACGTGATTATGGAAGATCCTATTCCGGACAAGGGCCGTATCCTGACAGCCATGTCGAATTTCTGGTTCAGGAAGTTCGGAAATCTCATGCCCAATCATATGACGGATATCGATCCCGAGTCACTGGTTGCGCCGGAAGAACGCGATCAGGTCAGGGGACGGGCGATCGTCGTCAGAAAATTCAAGCCATTGCCGATCGAAGCGATTGTCCGTGGATATATTATCGGAACCGGCTGGAAGGACTATCAGAAAACCGGAGCCGTTTGCGGCATCAGGTTGCCGGAAGGTCTGCAAGAAGCACAAAAACTTCCTGAAGTGATTTTCACGCCTTCCACCAAGGCAGCTGTCGGCGAGCATGACCAGAATATCTCATTTGAGAAAATGAAGGAAATCGTGGGTGCCGATATTGCTGAAAAAGTTCGTGATCTGGCCGTCACCCTGTATAAGGAAGCTGCGAGCTTTGCAGCGACCAAGGGCATTCTGATTGCGGATACCAAATTCGAATTCGGTATAGATGAAGACAGGAATGTCTATCTGATCGATGAAATCCTGACACCGGATTCGTCGCGTTTCTGGCCTGCAGCCAGCTATAAGGTCGGCATGTCCCCTCCTTCTTTCGACAAGCAGTATGTCAGGGACTGGCTGGAAACGCAGCCATGGGATAAAAAGGCGCCAGCCCCCCGCTTGCCGGAAGATGTCGCACGGAAAACGACGGAAAAATACAATGATGCGTTACGTCTGCTGACTGCCTAGAAGCATGATGGAAAATACGGACGATATTCTGGCGGCCGCCCGGATTCTGGAATCCGGGCGGCTGGTTGCCTTTCCGACAGAAACTGTTTACGGATTGGGCGGGGATGCGGAAAATCCTTCGGCCGTTGCGGCGATTTATGCAGTGAAAAATCGTCCATCGGATCATCCTCTTATCGTGCATGTCGCGCCTGAAGCGGATATCGGTTATTGGGCATGCTATATCCCGGATGAGGCTATGAAGCTGGTAAACGTTTTCTGGCCGGGGCCGCTGACGCTGATTCTGAAGCGTGCATCCCGTATTCCTCCGGATGTCGCCGGCGGGCAGGATTCGATTGGTCTAAGATGCCCGTCCCATCCGGTCGCGCAAGCCTTGCTGCGGTCGTTCAGACAGGGCAGGGGAGGTGTGGCTGCGCCGTCGGCGAACCGTTTCGGTCATGTGAGTCCGACGACAGCACAGCATGTCAGGGATGAGTTTGGAAAAGATAAGCGTTTGGGGGCTATTCTGGAGGGAGGGCAAAGTGAAGTCGGGATAGAATCAACTATTCTGGATCTTTCTCGTATGGACTCGGTCGGGCCCGTTTTGCTTCGTCCAGGAAAGATCAGTTCCGGGCAGATCGCGGAAGTGATCGGTATTTTGCCCAAGGCTCCCGATCGTGATGCACCGCGTGCATCCGGAACGTTGGCATCCCATTATGCGCCGAGTATGCCGGTTGCGCTCATCTCGTCGGACAGGTTGTTGCGGACGCTTGTACGGCTGCAAAACAGGGGATGCCGGGTTGCATTGCTGCATTTTTCTTCATTGCCTGCCGAACGCAAAATGGCGCTGACAGCGGAAATCGGATTGTTTTGTGCATCTGAAGTATATGCCCGTCAGCTGTATGCTTCATTGCGGAAACTGGATCAGTCCGGTGCGGACGTGATTGTGGTCGAGGCGACGCCGGATACCGAAGTCTGGAAAGGCGTGAATGACAGGCTGGCACGCGCAGCCTGTCATGGCCAGAGTATTGTTGAACGACTGCTTGAGCCGTAATGGAATGAATGGCACCGTTTCGCCAGTGCGGTTTCTGTTTCGGCGAAACGGCGGGAAAGTTTCTAGACCATAGGTATCAGGTCAGGGTAGGCTATCTGCTGGGCTTTCGGTGGCAGTTGTTCTTTTTTCACTTTGAAAACCAGAACAGGAATGGGGCTTGCCGTAATGACCTGTGCCGCGACACTGCCAAGAAGCATTTTTTCCCACCCGGCACGTCCGCGGGATGCCATGTAAATCAGGTCGCATCCGTTTTTTTCCGCGGCAGACACAATATACAGTGCGGGTGAGTTGGAGATATAAGTCTGTTCCGTCAATTTGATGCCTGCTTTCGCCGCAGCGTCACGGATCGGTGTCATGAATTCCTTTGCCGCTCTCTTGACCGCTTTTTCGTATTCTTCGTTGGTTGGCCAATGGTTGTCCATTTTTACATGGGCGAAATCGAAAACTGCGGTCTGGTTTTCAGCGGCGACAAAAATACAAACCACTTCAGCGCCGACTTTCTTTGCGAGCTCGATACCTTCCAGTGCCGCCTGGGTTGCCAATGCGGAGCCGTCAGTCGGAATGAGTATTTTCTTGAACATGATATTCTCCCTGAGTAATCAGTTGTTGGACTGAACTGCTGTGACAGGCTGTATTGTTATGAGTTTGTTTTTTGCCTGGAAATACTGTACTGTACCTATCAATGGTAATTTTATTGTTATGTATTTTGGACAGACAGTCAATGTCAGATCATTTGGCTTCTGTTTCCGTTTTTGGCATGAAATCCGATTACCGGAATATATGTACCGGCAAAAAACAGGTATGCAGGATGGAGCAGGTTGCGGAAAAAAGGTGGTTGTATCAGTCGGTGAGGAATACGCCGATTGTTGGCTGGCATTTCCCGAAAGGCGGAAACCAGCTGTTATTTGGCAATAAACCGAAGAGACATGACTGAACGTCAGTATGATGCCGGAAGGCATCTTTTACCTAGTGCACCTTATATCCCCGTTCTTCAGGTGGTGGATATAAGGTGCGGTTTTCCCTAACCAGGAGTTTGCTGTTGTTCAATGTATTGCCGAATAATGGAAATTGGCGCACCGCCACAAC
>CAZRQR010000059.1:0-10802 GCA_964602435.1 uncultured Oxalobacter sp. | reverse complement strand
CCCGTGCCTGGGGTCTTTCACTCGTTAGAAAATGTGCATGCCATGCACACAAAAAGCCCGGATGAATATCCGGGCGTTTTTATGACGCCTTTCTTTACATCGAAAGGCAGGAAACAAGATCTTCTTTTTTCAGGGTCGGGCAAGTGATTTCCCGCAAATGTCCGTCCTGCATGACACATATCCGCTGATCCAGACTCACGGCATCCAGTTCATGCGTTACCACCAGCAATGTCATGCCCCTTGCATGAATCCTTTCCAGCAAACTCATGACAATCCGAATGGATGCCACATCCAGATCACTTGTCGGTTCATCTGCGACCAGAATTTTCGGAGAATTAATCAGTGCGCGAGCGATGGCAACACGACGCTGTTCCCCTCCGGAAAGCTGGGAAGGATACATATTGCGCAGATGACCTGCCCCTACTTCATTTAACAAATAATCGGCACGTCCTGTAATATCGTCATGACTGCCGACCGAAAGATAATAAGGCAGACGCACATTGTCCAGAACTGAAAAATTGTCCAGAAGGCTGTTTCCCTGAGGGATATATCCTATCCACGCATTTCTCACGACCGACATTTTCCGGTCATCAAGCTGCGTCAGATTCCGGTCAAGCAAAACAATATTCCCCTCATCCGGTTTCAGCAATCCGGTCACGAGATTCAGAAACGTCGTTTTGCCACTCCCCGAACGACCAATAATCTGTACCAGATCACCTTGCCCGACAGCAAGACCAACTTTATTAACAGCAGGGAAAAGTACGCCATTACGCTCGAATCTTTTTGTCAGACCATCAATTTCCAGCATGGTCAATTTCCTCTGACGACTAATGAAATATCCGTCTGCCCCAACCGCCAGACAGAATAGAAACAGGATAAAGGGCCGATACTGACAGAAAGAACCAGTCCGAGAATGGCTGTCCCGATCATTTCCCCGTACGAAGGCAGCAAAAACGGCAATTTGACGGTTATCCCGATTAGCGTACTGAACGGAAAAAGGAACAGACAGGAAAAAAACAACCCGCACAACGCACCGCTCGTACTGATCATTAACGACTCGACCAGCAAAATACGACCCAATTTCCTTCGTGATGCTCCAAGAATACGCAACAAACCGAATTCCCTTTTTCTTTCATTGACAATCATCGAAAAAACCAATGCCAGCACCCCCAGTGCCGTTATCCACAACAAGCCTGCAACACCGAAAGCAATATATGAAAAAGCATCCAGGCGGGATGATATTCCACTGAACATGTTCTTCGTCATGATCATGTCCAGATTGTAATCCATGGCATATTTGAAGAGGATTTCATTGGCGACCTTGCGTGGATCAAATCCGGATTTGACATTGATCATCATGGTCGAAACGACAGGGTGATCCGTTTTTATGCCATGAAGCGGGGCTATTTCCAGTTTTTCGATCATTTTCCGGGCTGTCGCCATGTTCAGAAAAACAGATGTATCAAATCCCATTCCGGTACTGTCAAGTCGTGCGGCAATTTTGTACGATTTTCCGAAAAACGTGATTTCATCTCCCACTTTTCCTGAAACCCTGTATCCGACAATCACTTCCCCATCACGAAGATCATGATGCAAAGTCCCGTCAATCCACGGCTGAATCACAAAATCGGATCGGGGATCAAAACCGATAAGCTGGACAGGAAGCGAACAGCAGGCTGCCTGAAGAGATGCAATGAAAATCTGCGAAGAAACATTCCCGACACCCGGAAAAGACCGGATTTTTTCTTCCAGCTGCTGATCTAGATAAAATGTACTGGGTTCACCGCGCAACAAGGCACCTTGCAGCTGCTTTTCATAACCATATGGAATGATCATCAGATCCGCCCCCAGTCTTTTCGACATGCTTTCCATCCCGCTTCTGATGCTGCCGGACAATATGGAACCGCCAAACAGAACAAACGCAAACATGGCAACGATAAAAATCTGCCCGAACGTTCTGAACGGTTTCCGCCTGATATTTTCCCGGGCGATCCGGTATGTCGTCAAAGGTCTGTTTTTCATGACTGAAATGCGATCTGTGATTCCTTATGTGCACGGAGATAAAACACATTCCCTATACCAGCCAGAAACAGTAATACACAAACGACCAGAATGGCCGGCAACATCCCGACACGGCAAGGCATGGTGCTGCCCGCGCAGATACCGATCAGAATCGTCGGCACAGCCATCGTCAGAACAGCAGTCGCCATCACGGCAAGAGAAAGGCCAAGACGGGCAAACACCGATTTCATCATGCCGAGCAGAAGACCTTCAAACGTGACAAACAATCCAAGCCCCATCGCCATTTGACCGGACCAATGGCATTTCATCGGGATATATATGCCCGATGCCGTTCCGACAGGAACAGAACAGGGAGGCAATACAAATCGGGGCACGACAACCAGAAGCACTCCCAGAAAAACAACGATACCACTTATAAGCGAACGGTTACTCATTTTATTTTTACCCGGTTACTGTTATTTCAAATTCCGCTGCAGCGACTTTGGCTTCCCTGGATTCCGAAAATTTCACAATGCGACCATGTTCCAGCACGATATGTCTTTCAGCATGTGCGGCGACCTCCAGAGAATGCGTCACCATCACGATGGAACTTCCTTCCTCATGAAGTTGCCGGAATATGTCCATCACGATTTCTTCGTTTTCTCCATCCAGATTCCCCGTCGGTTCATCAGCCAGAATCAGCCTGGGATAATTGATCAGGGCCCTGGCGATACAAACCCTCTGCTGTTCGCCGCCTGACAACTGGCTCGGCAAATGTTTCGCTCTTTGGCCAAGGCCGACCCGCTCAAGTGCCCTCATGGCTTCCTTTTCATCAACCATACTGTGATAGTACTGCGCCATCATGACGTTTTCCAGTGCGGTCAAATAGGAAATCAGATGAAACTGCTGGAAAATCAGTCCGATTTTGTCCCGCCGTATTTCGGTAAGTTCTCTAGAAGAGGTTACCGTCAAATCCTGACCATCAAGAACGACTGTTCCGAAAGACGGTTTGTCCATACAACCGATAATATTCATCATGGTCGTTTTACCGGAACCTGACGGTCCCATGATAGCCAGCCACTCGCCTTCCCTTACCACCAGATTGATGTCCCGCAATGCCTGAACCGTACCGTAAACCATCGACACGTCTTTCAATTCCAGAATATTTTTCTCCATGCTTACTCACCTCGCAAAACCAGGGCCGGCTCAATGCAAACTGCTCTTCTGACAGGCAATATGCAAGCTATTGCCGTGACAACTACAGACAAGGCCAGTGTGATGGCAATAACGGAAGGTACAACTGAAACCGACCGTCCGAATACACTGAAACTGATAACCGATGCGAAGAAATATCCCATTGCGCATCCAAGACAACCGCCCAGAATCCCCAGAATGATGCCGGTTCCCACGAATTCGGAAACAATGCTTCCGTTCTCGGCACCGATTGCTTTTTTCAGACCGATTTCCTTGCGACGCTCCATGACCATGGCCATCATTGTCGTGGCAACACAAATCATGGTCAGCAAAAGAATAATGGCCGTCACCAGATATACCAGTGTCTGCAGTTTTTCCAGCACGATCGTTTCAGATCGTGTAATTCGTTTGACCAGCCGCGAAACGACATTCGAAGCATCTTGTTCGATACGTCGCTGGTACAATTCGAGTTCTTCAGCCGGAGCAGCAACACTCAGTTCCATTATCTCAGCCTTGTCCGGAGTTCCCAACAATCCATTTAACAGGTGCAAATCGAGGAAAAGGAACTGGTCTTCTTTCCCGCCTGTTTTCAGAATACCGGCTATAACCAGCTCCTGCCTGAAAACGTTTCCGTTCTCGTTTTTGCCCGCAACATTGACTGTATCTCCCGGTTTCAGTCTGGTCATTTCCGCCAAATCATGTCCGACCAGTATTTCATTGTCATTTTTCGGATAATTTCCATTGATTTGCCAATAAGGCCTTGTTTTTTCCACCTGCAAGAAATCGGTTCCCACACCGGTCAGCGGCAAACGGTTCATTGTCAGCGATTTGTACCTCCAAGGTGCCGCTCCGATAATTCTTTCCTGTGGAATATCTTTCATAACACCCTGTATGGCAGACAGATCCATTGCGGTCTTTTCCTCTGTTGGCAACAGAATCATATTGGCCCCATAAGACCGCATTTCACGTCCCATCTGCTCAGGAATATCCCGATAAACAGTCATCATCCCCATCAGAACAGCGGCACCGATCGCCACCGCCAGCAAGGCGGTCAGCATCCTGCTCTTCCTTCGAACCAGCGAACTGAACAGCATTTTGAAAAACAATCTGCGCTTTTTCGAAAACACGGGAAACTTACCTTCCATGCAAAACCCGGGTAGGCTCGAGCGAAAGCAGAACCTTCAGGGCTGGCAAACTGCCGATGACAGAAACCGCTATCACGATCAGAACGACAATCGGAATAACAACCGCTTTCAGTGCGATACTGACGCCAAAAACCGAATGGCCGATAACCTGTGACAGACCGAGTCCCAATCCGTAACCGGCTATTCCACCGATAAACGACATGGCCAGTATTTCAGACAAAACAAGAACAGAAACCGCTCCATTTGTTGCTCCCACAGCTTTCATCAGGCCGATTTCCGTATTCCGCTCCATAATATTCATCGAAACCAGATTCGATATACCCAGCGCGGAACAGGCCAGACTCAATACGGTCAGCAACAACATCAGCAACTTGATCTTGTTCAGAATGGCTCCCTCGGATTCGGATACCTGCAAAACAGGCTTGGCTTTCACATCCGTCAGCACTTCCTCAATCTGGTAAGCAATGGCGCTGATATAAGCCGTGCAATACCAAGTATCCCATTCCTTGCGTGACAAACTGTTCGGATCCTCGGCCGCACGCCGGGAAAGTTCGTTGTCCGGTGTCGTCAACGCACTCACTTCCACTCGCTGAACCAGGCCGTCATGCCCTGCCATCTCCTGCACCAGCCTCAACGGGACAAAAATCTGACTGTCCTCACTGCCTCCGCCATAAAATGTCGAACGCACTGTCAACCATTTAGAATGTCGGCCATCTTGGGAAAAAACACGGATTCTGTCCCCACGGCTGAGTCTGAGTCTCTCTGCCAGCACACCCCCTACCATGACTCCTTCAGCATCCAAATCGTTCGCCCAGTTTCCGGAGACCTCCCACCATGATTTCATATGACGCATTCCGGTATTAATTACATCACCGGTCGGCAAATCCAGTTTTTTGTCGAACCATGTCCCGACCAGTACAACAGGCTCGTCAGCCCCCTCAAGCCGGACTGCCAAATCAAGATAAGGCGCAAAATCGACAATATTGTTGGCCCAGAAAATGGTTTTCATCTTCCCGAGTTCATTTTCGGCAATGAATTTATCGACCACACCCGCCCCCTTATCGATACCATAAAGATCGCCCAGCATAGACGTCCCGCGTGGAATGACATTCAGATTGGCGCCATATGTTTTAAGTTCCTGATTAATTTTGTCCTCAACATCCATTACGACATTCAGCATGGCTGTCGACAGTGAAACACCCAGCGCCATAGTCAATGCAATCATCAGGACTTTTCTTTTTTGCCGGAGTAGAGCGCTTTTCAACAACCTCAAAAACATTTCTGGCCTCTTTATTCAAAACGGTAAGCTTCTGCATCCAGATCGGTTGTATCGATGACAATTTTCCCATCAGTTATCTCATGATCAAGCGGAACCGGATTGCAGCCGCCCGGCATCCCGATCGTTCCGATATTCATGACGACATCGCACAAAATGCAGACGATCTGACCATTTCTCTCGTAGTAACCGCTCGCTCCACAAATATCGCATGCATCCAGCGCCACGCCATAAGCTGACCCGCTTTTCCTGATAACGATATAACGAACTTGCACGCCCTCTTCCGTTACATAACTGAAGCGGTGCAGATGTCCGTCATTCACCGTTTCAAGCGGAATTTCAATTTTCTTATCGCTGACAGCCAATTCAACCGGTGGCGACAACTCAACGGTCCTGTTATTCAGCCATCCCCCGATTGTCATGATGCAGAAAGCGGCCATAACACAGAAAATACAAAAGACACTCCACCTGATTCGTCTTTTCGATTCAGCTATCCTCTTACGTTTTTCAGCAGGATTTTCTCTGATAAAAACGATTTTCTTGTTCGATAAAATGCATCCCCAACACGAGAGCAACACAACCAGCAAAAGCGCATAAACAAGGACATTCTGATATTCCAGCAAAAAAAGAAGCAGACTGACCAGCATCCTGTTTTGCATCAGACAACTTCTCAGCGCCAGTATCTGGAATAAAAGAACGAGCTGTTCAGCCACGAAAAAAAACAGGATGAAAAGAAACGTTTTATGCGCAAGGCCATCCCCCGCTTTCGAGATCACCCGATAAATACACAATCCTCCGACAAGAGCGAGCACGAGCGCTATTGAATATCCGGCGACTTTGGACAAGACTTCCGCATTGAAAATGCCGTCCAGTCCGACAGCAAATTCAAATGGATAAAGGAAAAGATCAGGTAACGCATATGAAAGACATGCTATCGTAACGATAGTTGCCACCCAACCAGCGTAACGACTTTTTGACAAAACCGCCGGAATCCTTGTACGAAACCCGAGTGAAAATACAAGAACGGCTTCTGCAACAAAAGCGATAATCAAGCAACACAAATTGTAGTATTCCCTGATGAACGCATTTGTATTGAGCCTGAGAACAACGGCAACGGCAGATATTGCCAATGAAACAAAAAGTCCCCGGACAAGACAACGTCTATACTTTCGCGCATCTCCGTGACTCAAAAGACCATATACCGCTCCCAATACAGCCGATACCGGAAACAGTACAAATACAACCTGAACTAGATACTGCAGCATGCTTACGCCCAAAACGGCGCTGGAATATTTTTATCTTTTCGACAAAAATATTCCAGACACCCGATTGAAGCTGAAAAAATCCGAAAGGCAAAAGAATAACCTTGCCCTTTCGTTTGCAAAAAATTACCAGACTCTGGGGACGTAATCAAAATCCCAACTGACTTCAATCGGTTTTTTCCAGAAACGTCCCGTTACACCGGTGGCCTTGTCTGTATGAAGCAGATAACCCTGTTTTTCCGGACTATCGATGATGAAAGTCACCTTATATTTTCCGGGACCGTCCAGTTTGATATTGTTACCGTAGTGAGGACCGTCACTTGCACTCATCGGCATGAACGTACCTTTGATCATCTTGCCGCCCTGCTTCTGGATTTCATACTTGACGGTCAGATAGGGTACAAAACTGCCCTCTTCATAACCCAGCTGATTATCTTTTGCCGCCTTGATATCCGCTTCGATATGCATATCGGATTTCGAAGCAGGAAGTCCTCCCATTCCAAGAGGTTCCATATTGACTGGCTGGAAATAAACCGCACCGATTTCCAACGGCCCTACCGTTTTTGCCGGACCGATCGGAAATTCCTCAAATTCGGCGGCCATAGCTGAAGAAGCACCAAACAGAGATGCCCCTGCCAAAGCAAAAACAGCTATTTTTTTGCCAAGACCACTTTTTCTCATATTGCTCTCCAATAAACTTTCTGAACTTTCAGTTTTTTCAAAAGGGAAGTGCCATTCTTCAAACGAAGATGCAAATGAGAATCTATCTCATCTGTATCTCGATGTCAAACAGATTCAGAACTGCCTGCAATGCCTTATTCCGGTATCCGGAACCGTACGATAGTTTTTACGCGATACACCCTAGAGAAAGTTCAGCAAAAATGATTGGATGTTCACCCACTTTGCGGACAGATAACGACACATACTGCATCCAGAATGACTTCTGACGGCAGATTGGACAGATTGAAAAAAAAAACGGTATCTTTTCACACCAACAGCACACTCCATTTAAAAGTCCAGGATTTATATTTTTCTGTAGAATGATTCCAGCTTCTGTGACATCAACCTGTTCCGGAGAGTAGCGTATTCAGGAAGTCCTTTCCGGTAAGGCGGACAGTCCTGTCCCTGAACCTGGGAAAGCAGATATCTCCGGCACTCATCGGTAATTCCATAACCGTCATCGCTGATAAAACTTTTTGGCATGAATTTTTCGACATTGGCCACATCTTTCAGATCTGCCACTCCGATCCTGTAACGATAAGGTTCATCTGAAAGCCGTTCTATTGCAGGCATCACTGCATTATAGCCTTCCAGTGCCAGCTCAACGGCTGCAACACCCAACTCATAAGCCTGCTCCACATCAATCGCAAACGCTATATGACGTGCGGAACGCTGCAAATAATTGGCAACAGCCCAATGAAACGGATAACCGAATCTTTCATGGATCATATTGGCCACAATCGGCGCTGCCCCTCCGAGATGCGCATGGCCGAGCATCCCTTGCTCCCTGATCGGCAACGAATCGGCCATCCGGATAGCGGCACCCTTCGGAAACCACTACCGTGCAATAGCCAAACCTATCCACATTTTCTTTCACTTTGGCCAGAACGCGTTCCTTCTCAAAAGGAATTTCCGGAAAAAGGATAACAGCAGGAATACCATATCCATCAGCAAGACCGCCAGCGGCTGCGATCCATCCGGCATGGCGTCCCATCACTTCAAATACAAAGACACGTGCGATGTCCTGCACATTAAACGCACATCGAACGAAGCCTCTATCGTTGAAAGAGCGATCTATTTGGCGACAGAACCGAAACCGGGACAACCATCCGTCAATGGAAGATCGTTATCGATTGTTTTCGGTATATGTATCGCCTGTATGGGATAGTCCGTCAATGACGAAAAACGGGAAATCTTGTAGCAGGTATCCGCAGAATCGCCTCCGCCGTTATAAAAAATATCCGATATTGTGAGCGCGGAATACATCCAGAAGACGCTCAAATTCACGTTTGTCTTTTTCAGGATCAGCCAACTTGTATCGGCACGACCCGAAAACCCCTCCCGGCGTATAACGCAATGCTACAATATCTTCTTTCGTTTCATGATTCGTATCGACCAGTTCTTCAGTCAATGCACCAACGATACCATTCTTTCCTGCCAGCACATTGCCGATCCTGTCAGGATACTTTCTGGCAGTTTCAATCACAAGCGGAAGCGTTGATTACAGCAATCACACCTCCGAATTGAGCGTAAAAAGCGTTTTTTGCAATCATTACCGGAACACCCTTTTCATAAGATACGATTTCAGACCCTCATTCTTACACAACGCAGACAAACCGGATATATTCACAATACATTTCCAAAAAACGATATCCCGTTTCGATTCATCCACACCAAAAAAGAAACCACAGCAAAAAATGATTTAGAATTTTTTACAGCACATTCTGCATTTGCCGTTATCTCATTTTAAGCTTGATCCCAATGAATCCTGCTCAAGGAAATTTAAAAAAATGACATTCCCTTCCAGAAATGGCATCAGTGCCAGCCAGGTATCATTGCCTGAAGGTATCTGGAAAACATATGAAGAATTTCTGGCTGCACGGTTTCCCGTTTTCTCAGAAAAAGAATGGCAGCAGCGGATCCTGGCAGGAGATGTTCTGTATGCCAATGGCAATCCTGTCTTGCCATTCAGCCCTTACCGACCGGGCCAGAAACTTTATTACTACCGTTATCTTCCAGACGAACAGCACATACCTTTTTATGAGAATATCCTTTACCAGGATGACTGGCTTGTCGTTGCGGACAAACCGCACTTTCTTCCGGTTACTCCTTCAGGAAAATATGTCTGCGAAACGCTTCTTGCCCGTCTCAAAATGAAACTGGGAATTAATACGCTCACTCCGATCCATCGCATTGATCGGGAAACGGCAGGACTTGTTCTTTTTTCCGTAAAACCGGAAGGCAGGGATCTTTATCAGCGTCTGTTCCGGGAAAATTTCGTGTCCAAACACTATGAAGCGATCGCCGGTTACCGGAATGATCTTGTCTTGCCCATGAGATACAAAAGCAGACTGGAACAGGGAGACTCTTTCATGCGTATGCAAACCGTTCCAGGCAAACCCAATGCCGAAACCGAAATCAGAATCCTGAAACAATGCGGAAAATTTGCCCACTATTACCTCAAACCTGTCACAGGCCGCAAACATCAACTTCGTATCCAGATGTGCTCTCTTGGCATTCCCATATTGAACGACCGGATCTATCCAACACATCTGCCAGAAGCCATTACGCCTCAAATGAGAAAAGAAGAATATAAATATCCCTTACAACTGATCGCCAAATCCGTAACATTTACCGATCCTGTTACAGGACAAATGCGTCATTTTGAAAGCCGATATTCCATTGACCTGAACAATATTGAGCCGAGAATCACCCCCGCTCATCCTTTTTGCCAATGAAAGATCATTCTTTTCCCTCCCGTGATAACAAATATCCGGAAGTAACTCTCAGCGAATTCAGGGGGATCCTCTATCTACATCTCGGCACGGACTGGATACAGGGCGCCATGCGTCTTGGCAAACCCAATGAAATCGTACTGGATTATGTACAGCAAATGATGGCCTGGATGCTTTTTAAGGAACATCCATCGCATATCGTCCAGTTAGGACTTGGGAGTGCCGCCCTGACAAAATTCTGTTATCACCATTTTACGGATTCCAGGATCACGGCAGTCGAGCTGAACCCGGAAGTCATCAGAATATGCCGAAATACATTTTATTTGCCGGAAGATGACCATCGCCTGACCGTTCTTCAGGCAGATGCCAGAAATTATATCGAAGCGAAGAAATACAGCAATGAAATCGACATTCTCCAAATAGATCTCTATGACGAACAAGCGGCAGCACCTCTTTTTGATACCTTGGA
>CAZRQR010000058.1:0-10878 GCA_964602435.1 uncultured Oxalobacter sp. | reverse complement strand
GAGCTGACAACGACGGTTATGCCATCATGTTGGGTTACGACAATGGCCCGTTGGCGTTGGTTGGTAACTGGAGCCGTCTGGCCGATTCCAACAACTCGTCCGTCTGGAACCTGGGTGCTGCTTACCGCTTCGGTGATGCCAAGGTCGAACTGATCTATCAGCAGACCAGAGACAAAGGTTACGCAGAGGGTGGAGAATCCTACTGGAAAGTTAACCGTCTTTCCGGCGAGAGCAGTTTGGGTAATGATTTCCAATACAATGAATATGCAGCGGCAGATCTTAGCGAAATCAGGGAAAAACAATGGTTGCTGGGTCTGGAATGGAAACTGGGTCCGGGTCGTCTGAACGCTTCCGCCCAGTGGATGGAAGTTGAAGCCCATGGTGGCACCGCGGGTAGTGTCAGCGACAAGGACATCTACAAGTATGCCATCGGTTATACCTATGACCTGTCCAAACGTACAGCCATTTACGGTAACGTTGCCTATACCGACTACGACGACGAAGATGTTGCTCAGTTGTATGGTGACACCGACGATGGTACCTACGGTGTTCAGATCGGTATCACCCACAAGTTCTGATAGTGTGATGAAAGCGGTGTGACAACAGAAGGAGGGTTTGGCCTTCCCTTAACCTTCCCTCCTGTTGAATGGGATTAGGTCACCCATTCAGGCTGTTGGCCGGAGCCCCCGAAAGGGGGCTCTGGTTTTTTGTGGGGAATGGGTTGCCGGCCGTTGTGGCGGCAACCGGGTGATCCGCTAGCGTTTCAGAAGGGACAGCCAGATGGTTTTCGGTTCGGTAAAGTTTTCGAGAGCCGCTTCGCCGTGTTCGCGTCCGAAACCGGATTCGCCTGTGCCGCCCCATGGCAGGCGCACGTCGGTATAACCATAGGTATTTACCCAGACCGTTCCGGCTTTCAGTTCACGAGCTACCTTGTGGATGCGGGTGATATCGGCGCTCCAGACACCGGCCGCAAGACTGAACGCGGTGCCGTTGGCGATACGGATGGCGTCTTCCTCATCTTCGAAGGGAATGATGCTGGCGACCGGTCCGAAAATTTCTTCCTGGGATATCCGCATTTCGTGTTTGACATCGGTGAAGATGGTCGGCTCGACATAAAAACCCCTTTCACCGACACGGTGTCCGCCATAGGCGATACAGGCACCTTCTTTCTTGCCGACATCGATGTAGTCCATGACCGTATTCATCTGGTTTCTGGAAACCAGTGGTCCCATGATGGTGTCTTCCGAGGCCGTATCGCCGATCCGGATTTTTTTGGCACGTTCGATAAGACGATCGACGACTTCATCATGGATTTTCCTGTGGACCAGAATACGGGAACCCGCCGAGCAGACCTGTCCGGCGTTGAAGAAAATACCGGAAGCAGAACCACGAATGGCACCGTCCAGATCGGCGTCATCGAAAATGATATTGGCGGATTTTCCGCCCAGTTCCAGTGTGATTTTCTTGAAGTTGACTGCTGCGCCCTGCATGATGCCGCGTCCGATTTTCGGCGAGCCGGTAAAGGTGATCTTGTCGACATGAGGATGGGCGACCATGGCATCGCCGACAACACTGCCTTTGCCGGTCACGATATTCAGGACTCCCGGAGGAATGCCGGCTTCCAGTGCCAGTTCACCGATGCGAATGGCGGTCATCGGTGTCAGCTCGGCCGGTTTGACGATCAGTGTGCAGCCACAGGCAAGCGCCGGGGCAATTTTCCAGATGCCGATCATGAGCGGAAAGTTCCAGGGCACGATAGCGCCTACCACACCGATCGGTTCACGAACGGTATAAGTGAGTGCATCCGTTCTGGCCGGGATGACCTGGCCAATGATCTTGTCGGTCCATCCGGCATAATAACGCAGCGTATCGATGGCCGCGGGCATATCCTGACGCCGGACACTGGCAATCGGTTTGCCAGCGTTCATGCTTTCCAGTGCGATCAATTCTTCCTGGTTTTTTTCAAGCAGGTCGGCGAGCCGGTTCAGTATTCTTCCACGTTCCGCCGCGCTGATACCGTTCCATACTTTCAGGGCGGCGCGGGCAGCCCGGGCGGCAGTGTCCACATCTTTTTCACTGCCGGCAGCGACATGTGCAATGACTTCTTCGTTTGCAGGATTTAATATGGTCGAATATTTTCCGCCTTCGGGTGGAACCCATTTGCCGTTGATCAGCAGCTCATATTGCGGAATCCTTGTTTTGTCATTCATTGGAACCTCCATCAGGAAATAGTCATTATTTTCTGTTTCATTTCAGTCAGTGTTTTTTGTCGCTTGCGCAAAGCGATGTAATGAGAATCATTTTTATTCATTATAACGGGATATCCAGTTTTCAGCCGGACACAGCTTTTTTCTGCATATGGCGGAAAAGTGGAGGATGTTACTCGATGATGGCGATACCTTTTACCTGTGCATAGATGGGCTTGCCTGTGGACAGTTTGAGGAGACTGGCGGATTTGCTCGTGATTCTCGACAATAAACGCGTGCCTTTTGCATCGAGCTCGACCATGACTTCTCCCCGGGAACTGCCGGACAGGTTGACGATCGTTGTTTCGATAATATTCAATATGCTGGTATTTTCCGGTTTTTCGGCTGTCAGGCTGACATCTCTGGCTTGGATACGCAGGCGGATATTTTGTCCCAAGGTGAAATCTCCGCCCGGCAGATAGAGCTGTCCTCCCGAAAACGAGAGCGTGCTCAGATGGAACTCCGGGTCTTTGCCGATCACTTTTCCATCGATAATCGCGGAGGCCGTATCGTAAAAGGCGAGAGGCAGATCAAGGCGCGTCACCATTTCGGCGGTTTTTCCGGACGCGATGATTTTTCCTTTCTCAATCAGAACGAGGTGATCGGCAAGTGTGCTGACTTCATCCAGCGCATGGCTGACATAGAGTATCGGAATCTGCAGTTCGTCATTCAGACGTTGCAGGTAGGGCAGGATTTCCGATTTCCGTTTCATGTCGAGTGCTGCCAGCGGTTCGTCCATCAGCATGATTTCGGGGTCGGTCGCCAGTGCGCGTGCAATGCTGACACGCTGTTTTTCGCCTCCGGAAAGAGTATCGGGCATTCTGTCCGTCAGATGGCCGATACCGAGCAGATCGACCGCTTTTTCCAGCGAAATGTTTCTTTTGGCGGTTTTGACGCGTTTCATTCCGTATTGGAGATTGTCGGTTACGTTCAGATGTGAAAACAGCCGTGCATCCTGGAAAACGAAGCCCAGTGAACGTTTGTATGTCGGAATGAAAATTTTTTCGCTGTCGTTTTGCCAGATTTCTTCCTTGACGCGGATGATGCCGTTTGCCGGTTTCACCAGTCCGGCAACGGCACGCAACAGGGTTGATTTGCCGGCTCCGGACGCTCCGAAAAGGGCTGTGATTCCGGATCCCGGGAGCGACAGGTCGAAATCCAGCTTGTAGTCAGGGTAACTGACTTTTCCCTTGAAAAACAGACTGTTCATGAGCGGCGTTTGTTCGGGTTCAAAAGATAGAGTGCAAGCAGCACGAGAAAGGCGAATATCAGCATGCCACCTGACAACCAGTGCGCTTGCGTGTATTCAAGCGCTTCGACATGATCGTAAATCGAGACGGACAATACACGGGTTTTTTCCGGAATATTGCCGCCGATCATCAGTACGACGCCGAATTCACCGACAGTATGGGCGAATCCCATGACCGTCGCCGTCAGATATCCCGACCTTGCCATGGGAAGGATCACGCTGAAAAATGTATCCAGCGGGGATGCACGCAATGTCGCGGCGGCTTCCAGCGGCTGTTTTCCGATCGCCTCGAACGAGTTCTGCAACGGCTGGACGACGAATGGCAATGAATAAATGACCGAAGCGACGAGCAGTCCCGAAAAACTGAATGGCAGAGAGGGCAATCCCAGCCATTCGAAAAGCTGCCCTACCGGTCCGTTCGGTCCCAGCATGACCAGCAGATAGAATCCCAGTACGGTGGGCGGCAATACAAAGGGCAATGCCACAATGGCGTTGACTGGACCCCGCCACCATCCTCTTGTATGGGACAGGTTCCAGGCAAGCGGGGTCCCGATGACAAGCAGGATGGCGGTTGTCAGTGTGGCCAGCTTGAGGGTCAGCCAGATGGCCGACAGATCAACTTCCGGCATGATCGCAATCCATCAATAGGCGTAACCGTAGGATTGCAGAACCTTGTGGGCTGCATCGGATTTCAGGTATTTCATCAATGCCGAGGCGGCTGCGTTGTCGCGGGCTTTCGGGAGCATGACGGCGTCCTGGCGGATAGGTTCGTAATTACCGGCATCGACGATCCATGCAGAACCGCTTTTTACCTTGCCGTCCTTGTAAATTTGCGAGAGTGCGACGAAACCGAGTTCAGCATTTCCGGAAGCGATGAACTGGTGGGTCTGTCCGATGTTTTCACCCTGTACGATTTTCGGTTGCAAAGTCTTGTCAAGTCCCATTTTTTCCAGTGTCTGCATGGCGGCAAGACCGTATGGCGCCAGCTTGGGCGATGCAATTGCAATGTGTTCGAACGGCTGTTTTTTCAGAATGTCGCCCCGGCTATCGACATAGCCCGGTTTTGCAGACCATAATGCCAGTTTGCCAATAGCGTAAGTAAAGCGGCTTTTCGGTACAATAGCGTTTTCCTGCTCCAGTTTCGCCGGGGTTTTTGCATCGGCTGCAAGGAACAGGTCGTATGGTGCGCCGTTTTTGATTTGCGCATAGATTTTGCCCGTCGAACCGCTGGTGATCATGACTTTATGGCCAGTGGATTTTTCGAATTGTTCCGAAATGTTTTTGAGCGGTTCGACGAAATTGGCTGCCACGGCGACATGGACGGTTTCCGCCGCGGCGATTGCCGACGAGCAAAGCATCATAAGTCCAAGCAACAGCTTGGGTAAACGGAATTTTTGGAACATGGCGATACCTCGTTATTCATTATTGGAATAGCGATTTTAGCAGAACAATTTTAAAATTGTTCAAATTTTTGATTTTTCTTGAAACGTTGACAGAAAATGAACGATTCAGTTTCTCTTGCCAATGCATTTGCTCGCGGAACTGCCGACAAACGGGTCGAGATTCTGCGGAAAATCGCTGAGACGGGATCCATTTCGCAGGCGGCCCGTGAAGCCGGTATTAGTTACAAGGCAGCCTGGCAGGCGATTGATACCCTGACCAATCTGACGGGAGTCTCGCTTGTCGAAAAAAGCGTTGGTGGTGTCGGTGGTGGCGGCGCGAAACTGACTGTGGATGGATTGCGTCTGCTCGAGATCGCCAATGCGCTGGAAAAAAACCGGCAGGAAGTGTTGAACCGTTTTCAGGAAGAAAAGACCGATACGATTGATGCCCGTTTTTCCCGTCTTTCTATCAGAACGAGCATGCGCAATTATTTGCCATGCCGGGTCAAGGGGCTGAAAATGAGTGGGCCAATCGTTCGGGTTTGTTTGCAGGTACATGACAATATGCCGGTGCTGGTGGCCAGAATTACCCGTACAAGCGCCGAGCTTCTGGCACTGGAACCGGACATGGCTGTTCTTGCCATGTGCAAGGCGACTGCCGTCAGGGTTTTCGAGGAAGCCGATTCTTCCGAACTTTCCGTCGCCAACCAGTTTCAGGGAACGGTGACACGGGTGTCGAAAGGCGACAGGGAAGACGAAGTCACGATTGAATTGTTGCCGGGGCTGCAACTGGTCGGTTTTGCTCCTTCCGGAAAGGGGATCGGGACAGGCAGGCCGATTCACGCGTCTGTTGACGAATCTGCGGTTGTGGTTGCATTGTTGCCATGAGAATGAATATGGACCGTTGTCGCGAATCGTCGAAGCTGCCTGTCAGGCGATGGGAAAAGGGAGAAAGCCGCGATCGTTTCGATCAGGTGGCCGAAGAAGTGCCTGTGGCACTTGTCTATAATGGCATTTCACATGCCGTGATGCTGGCGACGCCTGCCGATCTCGAGGATTTTGCTCTGGGGTTTTCACTGACAGAGGGAATTCTGGAGCGGCCCGTGGAAATGTATGCCTGTGAAATTGTCGGAGCTGAAAACGGTATCCGGATCGAGCTGGACATTTCGAGTGAACGGTTTCAGTATCTCAAGGAACGGCGGCGCAATCTGGCAGGCCGGACAGGTTGCGGCCTTTGCGGTACCGATTCCCTGTCGCAGGCGGTCAGGATTCCGCTGCCGGTCAAAAGCGGTCCGATATTTCCGGCTGGAACGCTTCATGCCGGGTTTGACCGGATGGAGGAAATGCAGGTCCTGAAACGTGCTACGGGTGCAACGCATGCAGCGGCATGGATGGACGGGGACGGGAATGTCTCGCTTGTCCGTGAGGACGTCGGGCGGCATAATGCACTGGATAAACTGATCGGTGCATTGGTGGTACGGCAGACCGATTGCGAAAAGGGGGCGGTGCTTGTCACGAGCCGCGCCAGTTATGAGATGGTGCAGAAATGTGCTTCCGCGAAAATCGGGATACTGGCCGCAGTTTCCGCTCCGACGGCATTGGCGGTCCGGATCGCGGATGAAGCCAATATGACTCTTGTCGGTTTTGCACGCAAAAACAGTCATACCGTTTATACCCATCCGGACAGATTGATCTGATTTTTCGCCGGGTTGCGGAGCAGTCTGTACAATGTGAAACTGTTGATATCCATTTTTGTTCAATTATTTGCCATGAAATTTGAAACTCTTGCCATTCATGCCGGTTATTCGCCGGATCCTGTCACGAAATCGGTTGCGGTACCTATTTACCAGACGGTTTCCTATGCCTTCGACAGCGCGCAGCACGGTGCTGATCTGTTCGATCTGAAAGTTCCAGGCAACATCTATACCCGGATCATGAATCCGACGAACGATGTGCTGGAAAAACGGGTCTCCGCGCTGGAAGGCGGCGTCGGCGCATTGGCGCTGGCATCCGGTATGACGGCCGTGACTTATGCTATCCAGACGCTGGCGGAAGTAGGCGATAATATCGTTGCGTCGAGTACGCTGTATGGCGGCAGCTACAATCTTTTCGCCCATACTTTCCCGCAATACGGTATCGAGATCCGTTTTGCCGATCCGCTTCAGGAAGATGATTTTTCCGCGCGGATTGACAGCAAGACCAAAGCCATTTTCTGCGAGTCGGTCGGCAATCCGCTTGGCAATGTGACCGATATCGAGAAACTGGCCAATATCGCTCATGCTCATGGTATTCCGCTGATCGTGGACAATACGGTTCCGACCCCTTATCTGTGTCGTCCTTTTGAATGGGGAGCCGATATTGTCGTACATGCGCTGACGAAATCAATGAACGGGCATGGAAACAGTCTTGCCGGTGCCATTGTCGACAGCGGCAAGTTTCCATGGAAAGAAAACAGGGAGAAATTCAGGCGGTTGAGCGAACCGGACGTTTCCTATCATGGTGTCGTGTATACCGATGTATTCGGTGACGCCGCTTACATTGCAAGAGCCAGAGTCGTGCCTCTGCGCAATATGGGCGGAGCCCTTTCCCCGATGAACGCTTTCCTGATTCTGCAGGGAATCGAAACATTGCCGTTGCGTATGGACAGAACTTGTGAAAATGCACTGACAGTCGCTCGGTTCCTGAACGATCATCCGAAAGTTTCCTGGGTGAATTGTGCCGCGCTGCCGGATCATCGCGATCATGCGCTGCTTCAGAAATATATGAACGGCAAGGCCCCCAGTTTGCTGTCTTTTGGCGTGAAACCATCCGGCAGTATGAATGCCCGTGAAGCGGGTGCCAAGGTTCTGGATACATTCAAACTGTTTACCCGACTGGTCAATATCGGCGATGCCCGTTCTCTTGCAACGCATTCCGCATCGACGACACACCGTCAGTTGAGTGCCGAGGAACTGAAAAAGGCAGGAGTCAGTGAGGATATGATACGTCTGTCGATCGGTCTGGAACATTCGGAAGACCTGATTGCCGATCTGGATCAGGCATTGTCCGTCATTTGAAATGGGTGCACTTCCGGAAAACAGGGCAATTTATTATTGTCCTGTTTTTTATGCCGGGTGAGCCGGAATCTTTCGATGATTTTGTATTCAAACGAAAAAAAAACTGTACATTGATCACAGGTGACGCAAACTTGTAAACGGGTCGGGTCCGGATATTTGCGGTCCGGATTTTCGCATGTGGTTTTATGGAGAATATCATGGTGTTTAGGCGCGCTTTGTCGTTTTCTCTGGTTTTCGTCGTTCCTGCGGTTCTGGCTGTACCTGTTGTGCAGACCGGCAAGACTGACCAGAAACAGGTTTCCCTGACCATTTATGAACGTGATCTGGCTCTGGTCAGGGATATCCGGCAAGTGCCGCTGCGAAAGGATCGTGCGAGTGTCCGGTTCGCCGATATCAGTGAACGGATTCAGCCGGAGACAGTTATGTTGAGGAGCCCTGTTTCCGGAAAAATCACGGTCAGTCAGGTTTACTTCGATAATAATCTGTTATCTCCCCAGACGTTGCTGGACCGTTATGTCGGCAAGACGGTCCGTGTTGTCAGGACCAATCCGGTTACGGGTGTCGAAACGGAAGAGCCTGCGCAAATACTGTCCGCACAAAACGGAATCGTTCTCAAAATCGGAGACCGGATCGAAACGAGTGTCCCGGGACGGATTGTTTTTGACCGAATCCCCGAAGGATTGCATGACAGACCGGTGTTGACTGCCGAGCTGGCCGGAAGAAGCAATGGAAGCGATCAGATTGAACTGGATTATCTGACGAACGGGATCAGCTGGAAGGCCCATTATATTGCCCGGTTGAATGATAAGGAAAACAGGATGGATTTGTCGGGGTGGGCAGCTGTCAGCAATCACAGTGGAACGGAATACCGGCAGGCGAAAATCCGGCTGATGGCAGGCAATCCGAATGTGACGGTGGCCAGACCCGTGTTGATGGCTGCGACGGCCAGATCGGCCAAATTTGATGCCGCGCCGGCCGGTAATGGAATGGCGCGTGAATCTTTTGCCGATTATCATTTGTATACGCTTCCCGGTCGGATAACGCTGCCGGATAATCAGACAAGGCAATATGCGCTTTTGAATGCGAATGATGTCAGGATCGAAAAGAAATGGGTGATGAACGGCGGAAATTATTATTACCGGAACCGCTTGTCGAATATCGCTGACGAATTGCCGGTGTGTATGGAAATCGCATTCGGAAATGTCGGCGATGACGGGCCGGGTGTTCCGTTGCCGGGCGGGACTGTTCGTTTTTACCAGGCGGATGATCGCGGCAATCAGCAGTTTCTGGGAGAAGGTCAGATGTCCCATACACCGGTTGACGGTATGGTCAGTCTGAAGATCGGGGAATCTTTTGATGTGACAGGCTCAAGGAAACAGACGAGTTTTGAATCGTTGCCGTCACATGATCGGTCAAACGGAAAATATGAAAGCGCCTATGAAGTCGTGTTGAAGAATGCAAAGAACAAAAATGTGACTGTTCAGGTCAGGGAACCGATTCCGGGAGACTGGCAAATCATGCAGGAAAATTATCCTCATGCCAGAGACGGTATGATAGCGGTCTGGAATATTAGGGTACCCGCAAATGGGCAAGCCTCGTTGAATTATCGTGTCCGTGTGGAATGACAAATTGGAGTAGGTTTGTACGGAAATGAATCAGGATTCCGTTTTTCTTCATATATGTTGCGGTCCCTGTTCGCTGATGCCGGTCGTGCATTTGCGGGAAGAGGGATTTGATGTCACCGCTTTCTTTTTCAATCCCAATATTCATCCGGAAAAAGAATATGACCTGCGCAGGGAATCTGCACGGCTTGCCGCCGACAAGTTGGGATATCCGATTGTTTTTGCCGGTGAGGCGCAGGGTCCGGCGCAGTGGATCAGGGGGTTGAATGGGATAACTACGGAAGGAGAGCGCTGCAGGATCTGTTATCGGCAACGCCTGTTGCCGGCGGCACAGGAAGCGGTGAAACGGGGTTTCCGGTTTTTCACGACCAGTCTGCTGTATTCAAGGTACCAGCATCATGAGGCGATCTGTCAGGTGGCGGAACAAGTCGCGCAGGAAACGGGGGTATTGTTTTTGTATCGGGATTTCAGGCCTTACTGGTACGACGGGATCAGTCTTTCAAAAGAATGGGGATTGTATCGTCAGAAATGGTGTGGTTGTCTTTTGAGCCGGAAAGAAGCGGAAGTGCAGCGCGCACGACGGGCGGAAATGAAACGGCAGAAAGCGCTTGTGCGTATGGCGTCCCTTTCCAGACGCAAGGAAACTGCCTGATGGGTTTCCTGAACTCAGATGTCTGATGATATTTTCAATCTGGCCAGAAACTCGTCTTTTTCCATCAACTGCAATTTGTCGAGCAATATCGTTTGCATGGAGCCGACGCCCCGGTTTTGCGACATGGCCGTTTCAGCAGCCAGTTCTCCTGCTATTCCCATATAGGCCATCGCCGCTGTGGCCGCTTGCCAGTAATCGGGTTGTATGGCGGCGAAAGCGCCGATCATGGCACTGTCCGAGCAGCCGGTACCGGTAATTCTTGTCATCCAGAATGTGCCCGTTTCCGAAACTGGCTTTCCTGCTCCTACCATCAAGGATATGATCGGTTTTTCCTGAAACGCAGACGGTTCCTTTGATGTCGCGGGCCAGTTGTTGCGTGGCATCGAGAACATTGTCGGAAGACAGGGTGCTTTCAACACCTCTGGTCGGTACGGATGTTACGGTGATGCTCATGATTTTCATGGATTCGATCCATTCCGGTTGCAGTGTCCCGATATTGACGACCAGCGCATTGGCGATGGCTGACATTTCCGCGACTTCTTCCCGTGCATGGGTCTTCATCGGCGCCGTTCCCAGTGCCAGAAGAACGTTGGCGTTTTGACATCCTCCACGCCCTGAAGGAAGTGGATTCCTGCTATGTTCAGGTTGTTGCCTGAATCATTTCGGTGGGT
>CAZRQR010000057.1:1728-11311 GCA_964602435.1 uncultured Oxalobacter sp. | reverse complement strand
CGGACTGGCCTATTTTCGCGGATGGCCCAGCCGGCAGGGCAGAGACCGGCCGGCTGGGCAGGCCTGGTGTTGATATGAAGGCCATTGAGATATTCCGGCTGCCCGCAGGCACAGGCAACCGAAGTGATGTCCTGTGTCTTGCGGTTGATCAGGCCGACCCAGACAAAATTCATCTGCCCGTATTCGACGATGTCGTTACAGGCCTGTGCGGACAGTTCCTGCTCGTTCTTGCGTCGTATGATGACTGGTTGCACCGTGAAAGCGTGGCGTACAATGGGTTCAGATGCCTGGTTTCATCTTCCGTCTGCATGCGTTCCGTATAAAGCCAGCAGTAGTTTCTTTCGTTTTCTTCCAGTTCTTTCGCTGTCTGTTGCCGGGTGGCACCACGCTCGAAATTGTCCAGTATGAAGTTGAGATCGCAGGCCATCTCGTTCAGGAGACTTTTGGATTGTCCGTCGCGGCATCCGGCTCGGATGAATAGACTTTCAGGATACCGACAGGCTTTCCGGACTGATAAAGCTGAAAGATAGGCATGCCTGCCCAGACTGATACAGATCCAGCCGAGTGGAATGCTTGTGCTGAAAAAATGTAGCGGAACAATGAAGTCATTTCTGTAAATGTTTTTTGTTCAGTTCATCACAGGTTTTTACCGGTGTGCCGTTGAATTGCCTGTACAGACCGGTTTTGTCTATCAGGGTTCCCAATGGAAGCAGCGGTTGGCGCCAGGTGTCCAGCAGGACCACTGAATCGCAGTGTTGAACCGTTTTGAGGGATTCGAGCCTGCCGGTTATCGCTGTCCTTGCATCGGGCGTTTTGTGGAAGTACAGTTTTTTGACATCATCAATGACACCGGGACTGGTCAGTATCAGGAATGTGGAATATTCACGTTCGTTCAGCCAGACTGGATACGAAATGGCTTGCCGGTATCCATAACAGACCGAATGTAAAATAGCGAAGAGTACTCGTACCGGCCTGAACGGCCGGTCAGGTACACCTTGAGTCGGTTGCGTGAGGTGGATCACGGTCGATGGGGATGATCTGGTATTTGCCTGATCATCCGTTTCAATGGATTTCTTTCAGGAAATATTATCTCACGGCCCCACGATTTTCTGTTGGTCAGACACTCTTTTGAGGTACCTGTATCGCACAATGAAATCATGTGAAAAATCAATATGTTGACTTTACTTGCGAAACAGGATTCCATCTGTTATTCGTTTGCTACACGGAAACAAATGGTATGGCCGCTTTCATTCGCTGTCCGGTTTGTCATCCATGGAAAACGTGTTCATTCCGAGCAGTTCCTGTGCACGATTTTCTGGCAATGCCTCGACTTTCCTGAGTTTGCGGGTCATCTGGCGTGTGCGGACTTGTGCATCGTCGATATTCCTGGCAGCCCGTTCAAGCACTTTCTTGGTCGCATCCAGTACGGTACCGAATTTCGCGAATTCGGTTTTGACGGCACCGAGTATTTCCCATACTTCCGATGAGCGTTTTTCCAGTGCCAGTGTCCTGAAGCCCATCTGGAGACTGTTGAGCAGCGCCGACAGGGTGGACGGTCCGGCGATACTGATCCGGAAAGTCCGCTGCAATTCGTCGGAGAGACCCGGGCGGCGCATGACTTCGGCATAAAGACCTTCTGTCGGCAAGAACAGAAGCGCGAAATCGGTAGTGTGCGGTGGTGCAAGGTATTTTTCGGCGATGGTTTTAGCCTGAAGGCGGATGGCCCGTTCCAGTTCCCTGCCCGCCAGGGCGACACCATCCGCATCGGCGTGCTCGGATGCATCGACCAGACGCTCGTACTGTTCTTTCGGGAATTTGGCGTCCACCGGCAGCCAGACCGGAGCGGATTCATCCTGTTTTCCGGGCAGTTTGATGGCGAATTCGACGAAAGCGCCGGAACCAGGGACCGTTTCCACATTTTTGGCGTACTGACCTGGGGTCATGATCTGTTCAAGCAGCATTTCCAGCTGGACTTCACCCCATGTTCCCCGGGTTTTCACATTGGTTAGGACCCTTTTCAGATCCCCTACCCCCATCGCCAGCTGGTGCATTTCTCCCAATCCCTGATGGACTTTCTCGAGCCGTTCGGATACGAGCCTGAACGATTCGCCCAGTCGCTGTTCCAGTGTCGCATGCAGCTTTTCATCGACGGTCTTGCGCATTTCTTCCAGTTTTTTCGCGTTGTCGACTTGCAGTTCGCGGATTTTTTCTTCCAGCGTCTGGCGGACTTCGGACATGCGTTTCGCATTCGATTCGGTCAGGGACGTCAGTGTCTGGTGCAGTGTCTCTCCGAAACGTTTCATGGTATCCGACTGTTCCTGCCGGGCGGAAAGTGCCTGTTGCGCAATGTTTTCGCGCATTTTCTCAAGCTGTTCGGCATTGCCGGCGGTCAGTTTCGCTAGTTGTCCGGAAAAAGCGCGTATCTGGTCGTTCTGCAGTGTGGAAGCGCTGGTCATCTGATGGATGATTCCCTGCTGGAAACGGGCCAGTGAGTCGGACAATTCCTGCCGTGTGCCCTGTGCACTCATTAAAACCTGTTCACGCAACTGCCGTTCGGTGCGTTCGCTGGCGGCCTGTATGACGGCTTCCAGTTGCCTTCTGTATTCGTCTGAAAAATCGCCGGAAGCCGTTTGGCGTGTTTGATTCAGGAGCAGGATCAGCAGAAGAACGAGGCAGGCGGCAGCCAGAATAACCGGCAGATATACAAACAGTGCATTCATGAAAACGGTTCACAAAACAGATGACGAAGAAGGCACCGGAAAATCATGGCGCCGTTTTTTTCATTATTTTACCCTGTCCGGGAAAATGTCATATCTATTTGCGCAAAATACGCAGGCCGTTTAGCAGAACCAGCAGGCTGGCTCCCGTATCGGCGAAAACGGCCATCCACATCGTTGCAGAGCCGGACAGGGCCAGTGCGAAAAAAACCAGCTTGATTCCCAGCGCAATCAGAATGTTTTGCCAGAGGATGGAACAGGTGCTGGCCGAAAGGTAGATCATTTGCGGGATACGGCGCAAATCGTCATTCATGATCACGACGTCGGCGGCTTCCATCGCAATGTCCGTTCCCGCATCACCCATGGCGATACCGATATCGGCATGGGCAAGGGCCGGTGCGTCGTTGATACCGTCGCCGATCATGGCGGTTTTGCCGTACTGTTTTTGCAGTTCGCGGACGGCATCCAGTTTTTCGGAAGGCAGCAGATTGCCATGAACGTTTCCGATACCGGCTTCATCCGCGATGGTTTTCGCCGTCGTTTCATTATCTCCCGTCAGCATGACGGTCACGATGCCTTTCGCTTTCAGAGCGGCCAGCGCTTCACGCGAAGTGGCCTTGATGGTATCGGCCACCGCGAAAACAGCCAGTACTTCGCGCCCGGAAGCCAGGACGGTCACCGTGTAACCGAGTTTTTCGTATTCGAGCAACAACCGGTGGACATTCGGGCAGCAGAGCCCTTTTTCCTCGATCAGGCGATGATTGCCCATGATCAGAAAATGTCCCTCGACCGTACCGGAAACGCCCCTTCCTGGCAAGTCGGTGAATCCGGAAACGGCTCTGGCCGTGCGGTTCAGGCCGGATGCGATCGCTCTGGATACAGGATGGCCGGAACTGTCGGCCAGACTGGCCGCCCAGTCGAAAATATCGTTTTCAGAAAAGTTTTCGGAAATGATTTTCGTGTCCAGAAGGTGTGGCTTGCCTTCCGTGACCGTGCCGGTCTTGTCGAATGCCACGACTTTGATATGGCGTGCTTCTTCCAGATAGATCCCTCCTTTTATTAGAATGCCACGCCGTGCGGCCGAGGCCAGTCCGCTGACGACAGTGACCGGCGTTGCGATCACGAGTGCGCAGGGACAGGCGATGACCAGCATGACGAGTGCCTTGTAAAGGGCCTGCAACCATGTCCAGCCGAGCAGAAAAGGTGTGGCGATGGCGACGCACAGGGCAAACAGAAAGACCAGAGGCGTATAGACGGCGGCGAAGCGGTCAACGAAACGCTGGGTCTGCGCACTGGTTTCCTGTGCCTCCTCAACTGCCCTGATGATACGGGCGACAACCGTGTCGCCTGACAGGGCCGTGACCCGGAATTCCAGCGTCCCAGATTCGTTGATGGTTCCTGCGAAAACGGAATCTCCCGGTTTTTTGTCAACCGGAATGCTCTCTCCCGTAACGGGCGACTGGTCGACAGTGCCGGTACCGCCGGTGACTGTCCCATCCAACGGGATGCGTCCGCCGGGCCGTACCCTGACCAGTGCATTCAGTGCGACGTTTCTGACCGGCGTGGCAGTCCATGTTCCTGTTTCATCGCGTATTTCGGCTATTGGTGGCGTCAGGTCCAGCAGGTTGCGGATGGCATGGCGTGCCCGGTCAACCGACCGAGCTTCGATCAGTTCGGCGATGGCATACAATGCCATGACCATCGCGGCTTCTGGCCACTGGCCGATCAGGAAAGCGCCTGTGACGGCGACAGTCATCAGGGCATTGATGTTGAAGCGCAATTTCAGCAGTGCTGCCAGTCCCTTGCGGTAGGTGGCAAAACCGGAAAACCAGATTGCAATGGCAGACAGAGCCATGCCGCCGATTTTTACCGCCATGATGTCGCCGGAGACGAAATGCAGGATCTCGACAATACAGGCAATGGCCAGAGCCAGCCAGTAACGCCAGACACGTTCTTCTTTTCGGGAGGAAGCTGTTTCGGCGTTTCCCGTCGCTATCCGTTCAGGGGTGTATCCCGCCTGTTTGATGGCGGCAACACTTTTTTCGACGATGTCATTGTCTGCATCGATAGACAAGGTCCGGGAAGCCAGCTGGAAATCGAGACTTCTGATACCTTCAATTTGGGACAGGATGTTTCTGATGTCGTTGACCTCGACCGGGCAATCCATACTGTCTATATAAAAGACAGTCTGTCCTTTCGGATGGTTTTTCGCCGCTGTGCGGGAAAAGTCGGGTTTTCCGGCGGTACAGGAAACAGCACATCCGCAATGGGACTGCTCACGGGCATGGCTGTGTCCGTGATGATGGCTGTGATCATGATGTGTATGCCCGTCCACATGCTTTTCTTCATGATGGTGTTTGTGACCATTCTGGCAGGTATGACCGTGTTTGTGTGCTTCCAAAGGCTCATGTGCCATGATTTTTCTCCCGTTTTCCATTATTGGAAACCCTGTAGTCACTTTAGAGTCAAGAGGTTATACAATACGGACGGGAACGATATGGACGGCGACAGCCGGGGAATGCAAGGCCATCGTGAAAGGAGCGCTTCATGAAAATCGGGGAACTGGCACAGAAAACGGGCATGCAGGTCGAGACGATCCGCTACTACGAAAAGCAGGGACTGTTGCCGGAAATCGGCCGGACCGGCAGCAATTACCGGGTTTATACGGATGTTCATGTGGACAGACTGCTGTTTATCCGTCATTGCCGTTCACTGGACATGACGCTGGATGAAATCCGGATTCTGCTGCATTTCAAGGATATGCCGGAAGAAAGCTGCGACCGGGTCAATGCCCTTCTGGATGAACATATCGGTCATGTCGCCGAACGCATCCGGGATCTGAAGAAACTGGAGAAACAGCTCAAAATGTTGAGGGAGAGTTGCCATGAAGCAAAGGATACGGCCAGTTGTGGGATTCTGAATGCGTTGTCATGCACTGTTTCAGGTGCGTTCGACGAAAAGGGAGCCGTCTGTTCCCATGTGCACCGGACGCATGGTGGCGATTTGCATGCACAACGCAAAAAACGGGTTGAACGGGCATAATGCGGCTGTTTTGACGGCAGGACGTTTTGCGGGATAATGACGGTTCTGCTTTTTCGATTCCGCACTTATGTTTCCAGACCAGTATTGCCAGCACAAGGCTGCAGGAAGCGGTTCCAGTTTTTATGTCAGCTTCCGTTTCCTGCCGCCGGAACGTCGCAAGGCTATTACAGCGCTTTATGCTTTCTGCCGTGAAGTGGACGATATCGTTGATGACCATGCGCTCGATTCCGGATCGGCACGCGGAAAACTGGCGGGCTGGCGCAGTGAAATCGCCGATATGTATGCGGGTCATCCGGATCATCTGGTCACGCAGGCGTTAATGCCCCATCTCGGACCCTATTCACTCGAGTCGAAATATTTTGATGCCATTGTCGACGGCATGGAAATGGATCTCGACCGGAAGCGTTATGGCAATTATGCGGAGCTGGAAAAGTATTGCTGGCATGTGGCCGGTGCCGTAGGTATTCTTGCGGCCAGAATTTTCGGCGTGACGAGACCGGAAACACTGGAATATGCCGAAAAGCTCGGGCTCGCTTTCCAGCTGACGAATATCATCCGGGATGTGGGCGAAGATATGGCAAGAGGAAGGATTTACCTGCCCGCAGATGAAATGGAATTTTTCGGCGTTGCCGAAAGCGATCTGGAAAACAGGCGCCAGACAAGTGCCTTTGTGGAGCTTATGCACTTCCAGGCCAGACGGGCGCTGGGGCTTTATGACGAGGCCTTTGCACTTTTGCCGGAGCGGGACAAGATTGCACAGAAGCCCGGCATTGTGATGGCGTCGATTTATCGTGAACTGCTGCAGGAAATCGAACGCTGCGGTTTCCCGGTTCTGACAGAACGTGTCTCGCTGACAAGAGTCCGGAAATTGTGGCTGGCATGGAAAGCTTGGTTGCATGAGTAGGCGAATCGCTATTGTCGGAGCGGGATGGGCCGGCTGCGCAGCGGCCGTCGAAGGAACTTCTGCCGGTTGTCACGTGACGCTGTTCGAGGCATCGCACATTCCTGGCGGTCGTGCACGGAAAACCTTTCTGGAGGGTATGACTGTTGATAATGGTCAGCATATCCTGCTTGGCGCATACCGGCAAACCTTGAGACTGATGCGTCTGGTGGGTATCGATACACGGCAGGCTTTCCTGAATCTTCCGTTGCAGATGCGCTATCCACCTTTTCCTGCGGTCATGGATTTCGTGACGCCCCGCTGGCCGGCGCCGTTGCACCTGGCTGCCGGTCTTTTGAGGGCGGAAGGACTTGATTGGGAAGACAGGCTGGCACTGGCCCGTTTTTTCACGCGTTGCAGGGCTATACGCTGGAATATCGGGGAAGACCGTCCGGTCATCCGTTTGCTGGAACAGTTCCGGCAAACGCCCAAACTCTATGCTCTGCTGTGGCGTCCGCTTTGTCTGGCGGCACTGAATACTTTTCCCGAAAATGCGTCCGCCAAGGCGTTCATAGCGGTGTTGCGCGACAGTTTTGGCAGAAAAAGGGCAGACTCCGACATGCTGGTTCCGAAAATCAATCTTTCCGCCCTCTTCCCTGAAAAAGCACTTGATTATTGTGCCGGACATGGAGGAGCGATCCGTCTGGGCGAGACTGTGCGCCATGTCGCGTTTGATGGTGAAGGCTGGATAATCGATAAGGCGCCAGAAAATCGTTTCGATGCCGTGATTCTGGCGACACCTGCGACGGTTACCCGGTCGCTGCTTTCGGATATGGGAGATGTTTCGTCGCTTTCGGCACTCGAGTTCGAACCGATCACAACGTGTTATCTGAAATATCCTACGCCTGTACGGCTGGAAAGACCGTTTTATGCTCTGCTCGATTATCCGGAAAAAGGGAAATGGGGGCAGTTCGTATTCGACAGGGGGCACTTTGTTGACGGACAGCGTGGACTTTTTGCAGTCGTCGTCAGTGTCGCGTCTGCCATAAGCGATGAAGGGAAAAACGGTCTGGTTGCCGGTATCGCCCGCCAGCTGGCGGAAGGTTTCGGGAAGGCGGAGCTGGAAAAGCCGTTATGGAGCCGTGTCATTACGGAGAAAAGAGCCACTTTCCGATGCATACCAGATCTTGTCAGGCCGGGTTGCGTGTTTGATGAACGGGGGCTCCTGATTGCCGGCGATTATGTCGCCGGCGAATATCCCGGCACACTGGAATCGGCAGTTTCAAGCGGTGTCGCCGCCATAAGGGTTTTGTCGGAAATGCGATGCTGATCCGAATTGACACAATGTATCCCTACAGGGTGTGCGGTATCTTGTGATGGCAGTTCGGGAAGTCATTGCCGTCTGATGTATTCCGTATTGCAACGTGACCGGCAAGCCCTGTCATGAAAGGCCGGATACCGGAAAACATACCGGAATGTATTGGTATGCGGGCGCAAGAGCGCTTGGATGATGCCGGTTACGGGGACATGTGCCCGTAACCTTTCCGGTTTACAGGATGTGCGGTACTGTCATGAACCGGAATTCATTTCCTGAACGGGAAATGTACGGCAGGTGCTGTGAGAACGCTATCCGTTGCCTGGTTTGAAAATGTTTTCGATATTCCGGAGGTGCAAGGACGATCCGGATGGCTGCAGGCAAAGAAATCACATTGATGGATGGCGGTGCCGGAATCTTTTCCGGACAGGATTGGGCGTTTGCGCGGTCGCCGCTTTATCGTTTACGTCCTGTCATGGTTTTTCCGGTGTCATCCGGAAAAGTTTTTTGTACGGTATGACACGGCACCGGTTTTGCCAACGGTAACCGATCGAGCGAATTTTCGTGCAGACAAGTCATGGAATCATCCGTTTTTTCTCTGAAGTGTCCGGGTTTCTGTTTCCTGCCGTTCGGCGTTTTTTCTCTTGTCTGTATAAATTGCCCTAAAGATGAAAGAATCAGGCAATTATTGTGCAGAATCGGATATGGCTGGCAAGGGCATGTCGCGGTAAATTGATAGCAAGCGATTCCGCATCGCAATGAATAGAAGGAAAACGATCATGGAGAAACAGCTCTGTTTTCCGGCGATTGCCACACTGGTTTTCGGCCTGAATGCCTGCGCTGCCGATACTGGCAATGCGCCCTCCTCCCTTGTCTATCAGGCCGATGAAAACGGTCCATCAGGCGATATCGGAAAAACAGGCGGCATTACCGGGAGATAATACGATGAAACTGACGATCATGGATCATGGTGTGAAATGACAGATTGACGGCCACACTTGCCGACAATGCTACAGCCCGGGATTTCATTTCACTGTTGCCTATGACGGTAACTCTGGAAGACTTCAACAAAACCGAAAAAATCGCCATGTTGCCCGAAAAGCTGTCCACAACGGGTCTGCCGTCCGGCTATACCCCTTCAGAGGGAGACATGGTCTATTATGCCCCTTGGGGGAACATGTGTATTTTTACCGGGATTTTCGTGATTCGGACGGTCTTGTCCATCTTGGCAAAATTGAAGGAAACGGTATCGGGCATTTCAGTGGATCTGGCCCGGTTACTGTAACGATTAGCCTTCAGGAGTGAATTGCCTGTTTGTAGAAACAGAAAAGGATTTTACGGCTATTCTGGATCTGTTTTTCCGTTTTGTCTTTTTCAGGCGGTTTTTCAGGCAAAATAGTTCGACCTATCATTTTCAGAATCAGGCTTTTTAAAGGGAACGGGGTATTGAAAACGAAATGCTGAAAGAACCGGCGGAAGAATCCAGAAAATATGAAGATATTTTTTCGTGAAAACATGGCAATTGTTTCGGATGGTTGGTAGAAACGTTTTTTATCCGGCAAAAAGTTTTTTGTCTCTTGAACCGGAATGTAATGGTTGATTTTGCCGAATAAATCATGAGAAAAGATG
>CAZRQR010000057.1:0-1628 GCA_964602435.1 uncultured Oxalobacter sp. | reverse complement strand
CGTTTATAAAATGCCGCGGCAAGCAGAGATGAACATGCAGTTTAAGGGAATATGAATATGAATATGGATACGGGTCTGGATGAATTTTATGAGCAGATGAAAAAGCGGGAAATTGTTGAAGCAGGATCGGCCATCATGAGGCTTTTTCATGAAATGAGTCAGGAAGCATTGAAGATAACGATGGAATTGAATACGAAATATCATACTCCTGAAGAAATCATCGAAATATTCTCGAGGCTTACAGGGAAAACGGTCGATAAGTCATTCAGGCTTTTTCCGCCTTTTTATACGGATTGCGGAAAAAATATCACGGTAGGCAAAGAGGTGTTCATAAATTCCTGCTGTCATTTTCAGGACCAGGGCGGAATTGTCATAGGTGACAATGTCTTGATTGGACATAACGTGACATTGGCTACTTTAAATCATGATAAAAATCCTGAGAGAAGGCAATCGATTCATCCCGCTCCCATTGAAATCGGAAAAAATGTCTGGATCGGCTCCAATGTGACCATTTTGCAGGGAATCAAAATCGGTGATGGTGCAATTGTTGGCGCGGGTTCTGTTGTGACCAAAGACGTTCCTGCAAATTGCATAGTGGCAGGAAATCCCGCAAGAAGGCTTAGACATATCGGCAAGGAGGATAAATAATGTTATACGATACTCACTATAAGGAAGGACAAAAGGTTACTTTCAAAAAATTCGATCTGAATATCGCAGGCTTGCTGTTTTTTCCGCCGGATTTCGATACAAGCGGAAAATATCCGGCAGTCGTTGTGACGCATCCCGGCGGTGATGTGAAAGAGCAATGTTCTTCCTTGTATGCATGGAATCTGGCTCAAAACGGTTTTGTCACCCTTGCCTTTGATGCAAGTCATCAGGGAGAGAGTGAAGGTTTGCCGAGATATCTCGAAGATCCGGCTTCCCGTGTTGAAGATATCCGTTCGGCCGTTGATTATCTGACGACACTTCCTTTTGTCGATGAGGCGTCTATCGGTGCAATGGGAGTCTGTGCCGGTGGCGGTTATACAATGAACGCTATTCAGACAGATTTGAGAATCAAGGCGGCTGCCGGAATAAGCACTTGGGATGTCGGTGACAGTGCGAAGAACGGTTTTCCGGGGGGTTAATGAAAAGAATTATTTGCAGAATCTTCTGAAACAGGTCGCAGAAGCCCGGACAGCGGAAGCTCGCGGTGAGGAACCCAGATATTGGAAATATGTTCCTGAAACGGAAGAGGAAATCGCAAACGCGCCATCTGTTATTGTAAAAGAAGCGAGTGAGTATTACAGAATGGACAGATGTTCCTATCCGACATCCGTCAATAAATATCTGATTACAAGTAACGATAAACTTGCCGCATGGGATGCGTTTTCACATATAGATACGGTTTCACCCCGGCCGATTCTGTTGATTGTTGGTTCCAAGGCAGATACTTTGTATTATACGTAGGATTGTTATCAGAAAGCACTTGAACCGAAAGAAATTTATACAATAGAAAATGCGACTCACGTCGATTTGTATGATAAACCCCAATTTGTAAATCAGATTGTAAATAAACTGGTTGAATATTTCAATCAGTATTTAAAATAGGAAGTTTATATAATAATCGGGGCAACCTGTCCCGATTT
>CAZRQR010000056.1:0-11331 GCA_964602435.1 uncultured Oxalobacter sp. | reverse complement strand
CTTCTTCTGATTCTATACCGAACCTGAAACCATGCAAGAGTTCTCTCTTCTGGATTGCTTCGCTATCCGTGCATTGTATCCTCTTCCTTAAGGACGGGGTTTTACGGCACGGCTGATAAACCCAAATAAGTCAAAAAGAAACGGATATCGCGGAAAACGGAACGGTTGCGGTCCGGATTGATCGGCGATAACGGACGGGCAGGAATCTTTCACGCGAAGACCGTGAGAAAGATTCCTGTATGGGCATGGTCAGGTTGTCAGTAAAGGCCAGCCTGCCGACCTCTTTCCTGAACCAGTGCTAGGAGAATGTCAACAGTCGGAGTCGGTATGTTGGTCAAACGACCCAGTTCCTGTACGGCCGTAACGAGTGCGTCAATTTCCATGGAACGGTGTCTTTCGAGATCCTGCAACATGGACATTTTGTGTCCTACCGCCTTGCCTGCGACGTTCAGTCGTCTTTCTATCATTTCTTCGGGAATGAAGACATTCAGTGCCTCTGTGACCGCCTTGGTTTCGTAGATGGCTTTTTTGCAGACTTCACGCAATGCACCCGAGGTAATCTGGTCCAGTGTGGCATGAGTCAATGCACTGATCGGATTGAAACAGACGTTTCCCCACAGTTTTAGCCAGACATTCCAGCGGATGGCATTGCGGATCGGCGCATCGAAGCCGGCCGCTTTCAGGGTGTCGGACAGGCGTTTGACGCGTTCGGACTCGCTACCGTCCGGTTCACCGAGGATGAAACGGTTGAACTCATGATGCTCGACAATACCCGGTGCGATCACTTCACAGGCAGGATCGACAACGCAGCCGATGGCGCGTTCCGGTCCGATCAGGTTCCACTGTCGTGCGCCTGCATCGACAGATTCGAGGTGGCGCCCCTCGAATTTACCGCCTTCCTTGTAGAAGTACCACCAAGGAATACCGTTCATTGCCGTCACCATGGCGGTATCCGGTCCGAGAAGCGGAGCGAACCGGGCTGCGGATTCATGCGACTGGTGTGCTTTCAGGGCACAGATGACATAATCCTGTGGACCGAAGTCGGCCGGATTGTCGCTTGCGGGAATTTTGGCGTTTTTTTCCTGACCGTTAATCAGAAGTGTCAATCCGTTTTTCCGGATGGCATCCAGATGGGCGCCACGTGCGATGGCACAGACTTCATTTCCTGCCAGAGCCAGTTCAACAGCCAGATAACCTCCGATTGCACCTGCACCGAATATACAGATCTTCATGATTCCATCTCCTTGTATTTCCTGAAAAACACTGAAAAAGAAAAGTGTTATTGACAGTATACACAGCCAGTATTTATATAAAAAATTCTTTTTTTGTATAGAATAAATACAATTTAAATATATTTTGTGAATTAAATGGATATTCGTCAACTCAGATATTTTTGTGCTATCGCGGAAGAAGGCCAGATCAGTCGGGCAGCACAAAGATTGCATATCGCACAACCGCCGTTGAGCCATCAGCTGAAATTGCTTGAAAAAGAGCTGGGGGTAAGACTGGTCGACCGCAATACGCGAAGTCTTTCCCTGACGCGGGCCGGACATATTTTCTACCAGCGTGCCGAACAGATACTGGGCATGTTGCATGCCGCTGCCGATGAGGTAAAAGATATCGAATTCGGCGTGAATGGCGTGTTGGCTATCGGCAGTCCGCCGGCGATCGGAAATTTGTATATACCGGAGAAAATCAGGTGTTTCCATGAAGATTATCCTCATGTTCGCTTCCAGTGGCGGGAAGGAAATACTTTCCGGATTCTCGAACTTCTGGAGTCCGATCTGATTGAATTCGGTCTTGTGCGATTGCCTGTTCCGGCGGGGGCCTATGAGATGAAACCGTTGCTGACGGAGTCGTGGGTTGTCGTCACCCGTAAAAACGATCCGAAATGGAAGGATAAAAACAGTCTGGTTCTGGAAGAACTTTCTGATATTCCGTTGATACTGATGCACCGCCAGGCGGGTATCTATTGCCATGATATGGTCGTTGATGAGATGAAGGCCAAAGGTATTTCCGTCAATATTGTTTGCGAGAGCGACAATATTTCCGCCATTCTGGCACTGGTTGAGAAGGAACTCGGGATTGCCATATTGCCGGAATCGACTCTGTCGGTACGACCTTCGGAAGATTTCCACAAGATGTCGATTGCAGGTTGCCTGCTTCAGTCGTCCTCGGCCATTATCTGGAAAAAAGAGAAACGTTTGTCCAGAGCGGCCAGACTTTTTCTGGAACTGTTTTGAAGATGCCTGTCCGGATGGCGGAATAAAGAACGTTACAATAATCGTTTGTGACATCTTTTCAAAAGGCGCCTTATGTTCAGTTATCGGCACGCTTTTCATGCAGGCAATCATGCCGATGTTTTGAAACACATCGTATTGATACAGGTTCTGCTTTATGCCTGCCGGAAGGAAACCCCGTTTTTTTATATCGATACACATGCAGGTGGGGGAATCTATTCCCTGCATGGGAATGAAGCGGGAAAAAGTGAAGAGTTCAGGAACGGTATCGGCAGATTGTGGAATGAAAAAACGGTTCCTGATGCGGTGGAAAAATATCTGGGCCTGATCAGATCGATGAATCCGGATGGAATATTGAATGTCTATCCGGGATCGCCGTTTATTGCGGATGCCATTTTGCGTGACAATGACAGATTGCGTCTCTTTGAAATGCACCCGTCGGAAATACAGGTGTTGCAGAAAAACATTCAACAGCTGGCCAGGAAAAAACAGGCGGAAGGAGGTGTGGCGCAGGGACGTGGAAAAAGAACGATTGTAGAGAAAAAAGACGGTTTTTCCGCATTGAAATCCCTGTTGCCGCCCCCTTCCCGAAGGGCGGTCGTCCTGATCGATCCGCCTTACGAGGACAAGTCGGATTACAGGAAAGTCGTGGATACGCTGAAAGATGCGCTGAAACGGTTTTCAACAGGGACATACCTTGTATGGTATCCGTTGCTTCAAAGGAACGAATCCCGACAGTTCGCAGGCAGACTCAGGCAGGCGGTATCGCAGGAGTGGCTGGATGTCACGTTGAGTACCGGTTCGCCGGTTCCAGATGGTTCAGGCTTTGTTTCCAGCGGCATGTTCATTGTCAATCCTCCCTGGAAACTGGACGTGATTCTGAAAGAAACCATGCCTTGCCTTGTCGCCTTGCTTCGGAAGGATCGGGGAGCCCGTTTTACTCTTGAAACCGGGATACAAGGCAAATGACCGCAGCAGCCCTGAATGACGCTTTTGCGGAGGGCTTTGGAGTATTCCGGCGGGCTTGTCCGTTTTAATCCGCCAGAAACAGGAAAACGGTAGGTTTTCTCTGAAAATCGGGCATGTGTCCTTTTTCAAGCTGTCTTTTCCATAACGAAACCGGTAATGTCCGCACGGATTCGTCCGGCAGTGTCAGATCGGTTGCGACACAAAGTCGTGTTCCGGGACGGCATGCCGTGCAGAACGCTTTCAGAAGCGCTTCATTGCGGTAGGGTGTTTCGATGAATATCTGGGTCTGTTTGTCATGCCGCGACCGTTCTTCCAGTGATCTGATCCGGCGTTGGCGTTGTTCGGAATCTGTCGGCAGATAACCGTTAAAGGCAAAACTTTGTCCGTTCAGCCCGCTGGCCATCAGGGCGAGCAATAACGAGGAAGGACCGACAAGAGGTCTGACGGTAATTTTCTGTTCATGAGCCAGCCTGACAAGATCGGCTCCGGGGTCGGCGACAGCCGGAACGCCCGCTTCCGATATCAGGCCGGCATTCTGTCCGGCCAGCAGCGGGGCCAGCAATTCGTGAAAAACGGCCTTGTCGGTTTTGACATTGAGTGCTGCCATTCTGATTTGCTGGAGCGGTTTCTTCAGGGGATGGATTTCCGATATTCTTTTCAGGTAGGCGCGTGCGGATTTTGCGTTTTCGGCAATGAAATAGTCCAGTGTGGCCGTGATTTGTCCGGACAATTCCGGAATGGTGTCGGTGAGTGATGTGGTATCGGAGATGCCTCCGAGTGTATTCGGAATCAGGTAAAGGATGCCGCTGTTCATTTTAATGGATGGAAAAAAGTGACGCCACAGCGCCGTAACATGGTGGTCAGGGCGATCAGTGGCAGGCCGGTCAGTGCGGTGGGATCGTCGCTCTCGATTTTTTCCAGCAGTGCGATACCGAGCGCCTCGTTTCTGGCACTGCCCGCACAGTCGTAAGGCTGCTCGATTTTCAGGTATGCAGCCAGTTCATCATCGGGCAAATCGCGGAACGTGACAGCTGTTTTCACGACGTCTTTCTGTATCGTGTCATCCGAATTTCTGTCATGACCGTTCCGGACACAAAGGGCGGTGTGGAAAATCACTTTTTTTCCACGCATTTTTTTCAGTTGTTCCAGTGCTTTTTCAAAAGAACCGGGTTTCCCTATCGGTTTCCCATCACATTCGGCCACCTGATCGGAACCGATGACGATGGCATCGGGAAGCAGTTTTCCGACAGCGGCCGCTTTCAGACAGGCCAGTCTCAATCCTGTTTCTTCCGGTTTTTCATCGGGCAGCGGAGTTTCGTCGATATCGGGACTGTATGTAGTAAAAGGCAGACCAAGCCGGGAGAACAGTTCTTTCCGGTATTTGGAAGAGGAAGCGAGAACGATCGGTACAGAGGTATTGGAAAACATTGTTGGTCTTGAAAGTGTCCAAAATGCAAATAGTGTACTAAAGCTTTGACGAATAAGGAATATCGTTGCTAAAATTACAAATTTTACTCTCATGCTGAGGTATGAATTCCTATCTGATTGATCCATTCGGGTTTTGCAAAAACGGTGAAAGCATCAGCGGACGTACGCCGGTATCGGAACTGGAAAGGCTGGCTTCCGTTTGCGCGGACAGTTCCGTGGAACTGGTATGGGAGGTTTCGGGTTCCCTTGATGGCCTCCAGAGGCCACGTCTTCTGTTGGATGTGGCGGGAAGTGTCCGTCTGGTCTGTCAGCGGTGTCTGGATTCACTTGTGTATGAACTGGATTCATCGACTGTCGTTATGGTGGCGAGAACGGAGGAAGAAGCGGACGAGATGGAAGAGTCGCTTGAGGATGAAGATGCAGTCGAAGTGATCGTTTCAGGCGGGAAGGTTGATGTGATGGTTCTGGTTGAAGATGAAGCGCTTCTGGCTTTGCCTTTATCGGCCAAGCATGAAATTTGTCCGGATTCATCGGTGGACAAGTGGAAAGAAAAGCGAGAGTCGCCTTTTTCTGCGTTGAAAAAACTGAAAAGAAAAGGCTGACGGTCAGAAAATTAAATGACGTTCCATTTTGTGACAATATAACAGGATGGATGTGTTAGAATTTCCGAAATTTTGATTCAGGAGTAATTATGGCAGTCCAACAAAACAAGAAATCGCCTTCTAAACGCGGTATGCATCGTTCGCACGACGCTCTGGAAGCAATCCAGTTGTCTGTCGAACCGACTTCCGGTGAGAAACACCGTCGCCATCATATCAGCCCGAGCGGTTTTTATCGTGGCAAGAAAGTACTGAATACCAAAAACGATCAATAAGCATTCAGAATGCGGATGAAATCAATGGCGCAATAGGTCCTGTACCTGGCGCCTTTTTTATTGCTATTTTTTTGCGTGACTGGGTATCGTAGGGAGGCGGACGAAAAATCCGGTTTGAGCGTGCTTGAGAACGAAACAAAAACTGTAAGAATTTCAATTGATTGTATGGGTGGAGATCACGGGTTGAGTGTAACGATTCCCGCTTCTCTTTCTTTTCTTGGACAGGAGCCGGCTGCACAACTTGTCCTGGTGGGTCAAAAGAATTTGATTGAAGCCGAGCTGAAAAAACACCGGGTTGAAAATCATCCGCGTATCACGATAAGGCATGCTTCCGAAATCGTTCGCATGGACGATCCGATCGAAATCGCATTGCGTAGGAAAAAGGATTCGTCAATGCGAGTGGCCATCCAGCTGGTAAAGGATGGTGAGGCGGATGTCTGCGTTTCTGCGGGCAATACCGGCGCGTTGATGGCGGTTTCCCGTTATCTGCTGAAAACCATGCCCGGTGTGGATCGTCCGGCGATCTGTGCCATTTTGCCGAACCAGAAAAACGGTCCGACCTATGTGCTTGATCTGGGAGCCAATGTCGATTGCGAGGCGGAACATCTGCATCAGTTTGCATTGATGGGATCGGCTCTTTTTGCCAATATCGAAGGCAATCCACATCCCAGAGTCGGGCTGCTCAATGTCGGGACGGAATCCATCAAGGGAAACGAGGTGGTAAAAAAGGCAGGTGAGCTGCTCCATACCGAACACGACAATGGTACACTTAATTTTTGCGGGAACGTGGAAGGCAACGATATATTCGAGGGGACTTGTGATGTTGTTGTCTGCGATGGTTTTACCGGCAATGTCACTCTCAAGGCGATTGAAGGGCTCGGACGTTTTTTCCGTAATGTCCTTGTGTCAGAGTTCAAAAGCAGCCTGTTGAGCGGGTTGGGTGCGCTTCTGGCCGGAAAGGCGCTCAGAACTATTCGGCAGCGTCTCAATCCTTCGCGGTTTAACGGTGCTTGCATGCTAGGGTTGCGCGGGCTGGTATTCAAGAGTCATGGCGGTGCGGATGCCTATGCCTATGAATGTGCAATCAAACGTGCACATGAAGCGGTTCGGCGTACGGTTCTGTTGAGAATATCGACCACCATGGTGGAATTGCTGCAAAAAACGAAAGATCATCAGGTAGCAGGAAAAATCAAGAAAGAAAACGGGATACAGGAACAAGAAACAGTATGACCATCTACGGCAAAATAATCGGTACTGGCAGTTACTTGCCCCCCAAACGTATAACCAATGATGAACTGGCAGCCATTCTGGCTGAAAAAGGGGTCGAGACATCGAATGAATGGATCAGAACCAGGAGCGGTATTCTTGCACGCCATTATGCGGATCGTGGTGTCATGTCAAGCGACCTGGGAGCCAGGGCTGCGGAAAGGGCACTGGAGATGGCAGGTTGCCAGGCCAATGATATTGAGTTGATTATTGTCGCGACATCGACTTCCGATTTTTTCGGGGGATTTCCGAGTACGGCATGCATGGTACAGAAAAAACTGGGCATTACCAGTAATTGCGCTGCATTCGACGTGCAGGCCGTATGCAGTGGCTTCCTGTATGCCTTGTCGGTTGCTGACAGTTTCATCAGGGCCGGCGTATACAAAAAGGTACTTGTCGTCGGTGCGGAAACCTATTCGCGGATTATCGATTATAACGACAGGACGACTTGTGTGCTGTTCGGTGATGGTGCCGGTGCAGTTGTATTGTCGGCATCGGACGAACCGGGCATTCTGTCCACCGCCCTGCATGCGGACGGGCATTACGGCGATATTCTGAGTCTTCCGGGACATCTGGATAACGGCGCCATTGAGGGCAAGGCTTTTGTTTATATGGATGGCAAGGCCGTTTTCAAACTGGCTGTGACCTGGCTGGACAAGGTAGGGATGGAAGCGCTGGAAAAAGCCGGATTGAAAAATGCGGATATCGACTGGATGGTGCCGCATCAGGCCAATCTCAGAATCATGCAGAGTTCAGCCAAAAAACTGGATATCCCGTCGGAAAGGATTATTGTCACGGTTGACCAGCATGGCAATACATCTGCTGCATCCATACCTCTTGCCATTGATACGGCTATCCGTGACGGGCGCATCAAGTCCGGCCAGAACATTTTGCTGGCGGCAATCGGTGGTGGTTTGACCTGGGGTGCAGTTGTAATAAAAATGTGACTTTCATTGTTTGACAATAGATAGAAGAGACGGATCGATGCCTAAATTTGCGTTTGTTTTTCCGGGACAGGGGTCCCAGGCTGTAGGAATGTTGAATGGTTTTGCGGATAATTCCGTTGTTCAGGAAACGGTTTCCGAAGCGTCCGATGCGCTTGGTTTCGACCTGGGCAAACTGATCGCCGAAGGTCCCAAGGAGGAACTGGATCTGACGACCAATACACAACCTGTCATGCTGACGTCGTCCGTTGCTTTTTACCGGGCATGGATTGCGGCAGGCGGGCCTGTTCCGGAAGTAATCGCCGGTCACAGTCTCGGCGAATTTTCTGCGCTGGTGGCTGCCGGTGTGATCCCTTTCCGGGATGCGGTGAAACTGGTCCGTTTCCGTGCACAGGCCATGCAGGAAGCAGTTCCCATCGGAGTTGGCGGCATGGCAGCCATTATCGGTCTGGACAGTGGTGCGTTGAAAGAAGCATGTCGAGAAGCAGCACAGGGTGAAGTTGTCGAGCCAGCCAATTTCAATTCGCCCACCCAGATTGTGATCGCAGGTCATAAAACAGCGCTGGCACGTGCATGTGACGCTGCCAAGGCGAAAGGGGCCAAACGTGCATTGATGTTGCCGGTTTCCGCTCCGTTCCATTCTTCCTTGCTGAAGCCGGCGTCCGACCGTCTGGCAGAGTATATGGCAGGTCTGACTTTTTCGGCTCCGCAAATACCATTGATCAATAATGTGGATGTGGCTATCCTGAATGATCCGCAAACGATCAAGGACGCACTTGTCCGTCAGGCGGCAAATCCTGTCCGCTGGGTTGAAACCATTGAGAAAATGGCGGAAATGGGTATTACACATATTGTTGAATGTGGTCCCGGAAAAGTGTTGGCCGGTTTGTGCAAGCGTATCAACAGTTCGCTGACTGGAGATGCCATTGTGGATCAGGCGTCACTTGAAAAGGTATTGGAGGTATTGAAATGAGCGAACAAGATCTGTCCGGAAAAATTGCTCTGGTAACAGGAGCGTCCCGTGGAATCGGTCACGCTATTGCACTGGAACTGGCAGCACATGGCGCGACCGTCATCGGGACAGCGACATCTGAAGCGGGAGCGGAACATATCACCCGGGATCTGGCTGAAGTCCGTCCCGGGTGCGGTAAAGGCGTGGTGCTGGATGTCAGCGATGCGGATCGTTCGCGTCAGGTTGTTGATGAAATACAGAAAGAATTCGGTGCCGTCCATATTCTCGTAAACAATGCGGGAATTACCCAGGATCAACTGGCCATGCGTATGAAAGACGAGGAATGGGACAAGGTCATTGCGGTCAATCTGACGGCCGTTGCGCGTTTGTCTCGTGCAGTCCTGCGGGGCATGATGAGAGCCAAGGAGGGACGTATTATCAATATCACATCAGTCGTTGGTTCTATCGGGAATGCCGGGCAGATGAATTATGCGGCCTCCAAGGCAGGGGTTGAAAGCATGAGCCGTGCATTGGCCCGTGAGGTCGGAAGCAGAAATATTACTGTAAACTGTATCGCACCCGGATTTATCGATACCGATATGACCAAATCCCTTGGTGAAGAGGTCACCACCAATCTGCTGAAACAGATACCTCTTGCACGTTTCGGTTGTCCGGAGGATGTTGCCGCCGCCGCTGCGTTTCTGGCATCGCCGCGGGCAGCTTATATTACGGGAACCGTGTTGCATGTAAACGGTGGCATGTTCATGAACTGAACCTGAAAGATCGTTTGTAACGGGATTTTTGACTATAATTATTTTCACTTGAGCCGGAACTTAACCTGTGCAGTGAATTTTTTTGCGCAAACCTGCTAAAATGCGCGCACCTTAATTTGTGTTTTTTATATAACTGGAGCCAAGAAATGTCCGATATCGAACAACGTGTGAAAAAAATCGTTGCTGAGCAATTGGGAGTTGCTGAAGATGAAATCAAGCTGGAATCGTCTTTCGTAGATGATCTGGGCGCTGATTCTCTTGATACTGTAGAACTCGTCATGGCACTTGAAGACGAATTCGAAATTGAAATTCCGGACGAACAGGCTGAAAAAATCACGACCGTTCAGCAGGCCGTCGATTACGCCAAAGCCAATATGCAGTCCTGATAAACGTATTGAAACAGGGAGAACAGCTTGAGTCGCATGGGACAGCGCCGGGTCGTTATTACCGGACTGGGATGTATTTCGCCTGTAGGCAATAATGTAGCTGATATGTGGAATGCAGTAACATCGGGTAAATCCGGTATTGGACCTATTACCCGTTTTGATGCTTCCGCTTTCAGCACGACTTTTGCCGGTGAGGTGAAAAACTTCCAGCTGGAAGATTATATTCCAGGTAAAGAATCTCGCCACATGGATACTTTCATTCATTATGGAATGGCTGCAGGTATCCAGGCAATCGAGGATAGTGGTCTGGTCGTTACGGAAGAAAATGCAGACCGCATCGGTGTCAATATCGGGTCGGGTATTGGTGGTTTGCCCATGATCGAAAAGACACATGCGGAACTGGAAAAACGGGGTCCGCGCCGAATCAGTCCATTCTTTGTGCCATCATCGATTATCAACATGATTTCCGGATTCCTTTCGATCCGTTACGGATTCAAGGGACCGAATCTGTCGATTGTCACGGCATGCTCGACCGGTTTGCATTCAATCGGTTTCGCAGCGCGTATCATCGCCTATGGCGATGCGGATATCATGATTGCCGGCGGGGCTGAATCGACTGTGTCGCCGTTGGGGATTGGTGGTTTCGCTTCTGCACGTGCCCTTTCTTCAAGAAACGATGATCCTGCTACTGCCTCCAGGCCATGGGACAAGGACAGGGACGGATTCGTTCTTGGTGAAGGCGCCGGTGTGCTTGTGCTGGAAGAATATGAACATGCCAAGGCACGCGGAGCGAAGATTTATGCCGAAATTGTCGGTTTCGGCATGAGTGCGGATGCCAATCATATGACAGCGCCTCTGGAAGACGGAAGCGGTGCAAGCAAATGCATGAGTGCGGCAATCAATGACGCGCAGATCAATCCGGACCAGATCAGTTATATCAATGCCCACGGCACATCAACGCCATTGGGTGACAAGGCTGAAACGGTTGCAGTCAAGAGATCGCTGGGCGCTCATGCAAAGAATGTCGTGATGAGTTCATCGAAATCGATGGTTGGTCATTTGCTTGGTGGCGCAGGAGGCCTGGAATCGGTCATTACAGCGCTTGCCGTTTACAACCAGGTTGCACCTCCCACTATCAATATCTTCAATCAGGATCCTGAATGTGATCTGGACTATTGCGCCAATACGGCAAGAGACATGCGTATCGATTATGCATTGAAAAACTCGTTCGGATTTGGCGGTACCAATGGTTCGTTGATATTCGGCAAGATTTAAGACTTCAGAGTTTTGGCAGAGCCACATTCACACAAGTGAATGTGGCTTTTGTTTTTATATTTTCTACCACCTTTTATCCAGTGTTGTACCCAATAAAGGCCTCAATCTCGTCGCAATGGATTCACGGGCCCTGAAAACACGACTTCGGATAGTTTCGATCGGACAATCCCTCACGGAAGCGATTTCATCATAGCTCAACCCCTCGATTTCCCTCAAAGACAATG
>CAZRQR010000055.1:0-11374 GCA_964602435.1 uncultured Oxalobacter sp. | reverse complement strand
ATGGTGAGTCAATTGTTTTAATGAAGTGATTCATTAACTTTTGCAGGATGGGTGGAAAGACCATCACCCATCCATTCTTTTTGAAGGATAAGTATGAATATTCATGAATATCAGGGAAAAGAAATTTTGCGCAAATATGGGGTAACAACACCTCGTGGATTTCCCTGTTTTAGTGTCGACGAAGCTGTCGAAGCCGCAAAGAAACTGGGTGGCAATGTCTGGGTCGTCAAGGCACAGATTCACGCCGGTGGTCGTGGCAAGGGAGGTGGTGTCAAAGTTGCCAAGTCACCGGATGAAGTCAGAAAATATGCATCCGAAATTCTCGGAATGACGCTGGTAACGCACCAGACCGGTCCGGAAGGCCGTGTTGTCAAGCGTCTGCTGATCGAAGAAGGTGCCGACATCCAGAAGGAATACTATGTGGGTATGGTCATTGACCGTGCAACGCAGCGCGTGGCGTTGATGGCTTCTTCCGAAGGTGGCATGAACATTGAGGATGTCGCTCGCGATACTCCTGAACTGATTCACAAGGTTTTTATTGATCCGTCCACCGGCCTGACCGATGCTGAAGGTGAAGACATCGCGCGCAAGATCGGTATGCCTGAAGCCGCTGTCAAAGAAACCTGCAAATTCATGCAGGGTTTGTACAAGGCTTTTGTTGAAACGGATGCATCCTTGGCGGAAATCAATCCGTTGATCCGCACAGGAGACAATCGTGTCATCGCACTGGACGCCAAGTTCAATTTCGATTCCAACGCATTGTATCGTCATCCGGAAATCCAGGAAATGCGCGATCTGGATGAAGAAAATCCTGATGAAATCCAGGCTTCCAAATTCGATCTGACCTATATTTCGCTGGATGGCAATATCGGATGTATGGTCAATGGTGCCGGTCTGGCAATGGCGACTATGGATATCATCAAACTGTATGGAGGTGCTCCGGCAAACTTCCTAGACGTTGGTGGCGGTGCGACCACTGAAAAAGTGACTGAAGCCTTCAAGATCATGTTGTCCAATCCGAACGTCAAGGCCATACTGGTCAATATCTTCGGTGGCATCATGAGATGTGACGTTATCGCCAACGGCATTGTCGCAGCAGCCAAACAAGTTGCACTGAAAGTACCTCTGGTGGTACGTCTCGAAGGAACCAATGTAGAACAGGGTAAAGAAATACTGGCCAAGTCCGGTTTACCGATCATCTCTGCCAGCGGCATGGCTGATGCTGCACAAAAGGCGGTTAACGCAGCAAAGGGTAATTAATTATGTCTATTCTGATCAACAAGAACAGCCGGGTCATCGTTCAGGGTATGACCGGTAAAACCGGTGCATTCCATACTGAAATGTGCATAAATTATGCTTTTGGTAAAGAATGCTATGTTGGCGGTGTCAATGCAAAAAAAGCCGGCACGACTTTTCTGGATTTGCCTGTCTTCGGCAGCGTAAAGGAAGCCAAGGAACAAACAGGCGCCAATGTTTCCGTTATTTATGTTCCGCCTCCGTTTGCCGCAGCGGCGATCGATGAAGCCGTTGAAGCCGGTATGGAATTTGTTATCTGTATTACGGAAGGTATTCCGGTTGAAGACATGTTGCGTACCCGCTATAAGATGCAGGGCAAAAACACTATTCTTCTTGGCCCGAACTGCCCGGGTATCATTACACCGGATGAACTGAAGATCGGTATCATGCCGGGACACATTCATAGAAAGGGTACGATCGGTGTCGTGTCCAAGTCGGGTACCCTGACATATGAAGCGGCCAGCCAGCTGGCAGAGTTCGGTCTGGGACAGTCAACGGTTGTCGGTGTCGGTGGCGACCCGATCAATGGTCTGAAACATATCGATGTTCTGAAGATGTTCAACGACGATCCGGAAACGGAAGCGGTCATCATGGTAGGTGAAATTGGCGGCAACGACGAGGAAACGGCTGCACGCTGGGCCAAGGACAACATGAAAAAACCGATCGTTGGCTTTATCGCAGGTGTCACGGCGCCTCCGGGAAAACGGATGGGTCATGCCGGCGCCATTATTTCCGGTGGCAAGGGTACGGCGCAGGAAAAACTGGCCGTCATGGAAGAATGCGGTATTACGGTAACACGCAATCCTGCCGAAATCGGCAAGACGATGAAGTCGGTTCTGAAATAACGGTTTTTGCCGAAAATGAAAAAGCCCGGATCTCCGGGTTTTTTCATTGCGGTAAGTCAGAAATGTCCTGTTTCAAGGTAGTGGCAAAGGCATTGCAGACTGTGTATAACACTCCGATCCCTTATTTCTGACCGGTTTCCATTGAAAATCTGTTTGTCTGTACTGAATATACCGGTTCGGGTCGCGAAGCCAAAGCATACGGTGCCGACCGGTTTTTCAAGCGAACCGCCGTTGGGACCGGCGATACCGGTTGTTGAAATGGCAATATCGCCACATGTTACATTAAGAGCGCCTTTCGCCATGGCAAGAGCCACTTTCTGATTGACAGCACCCTGCTGGTTTATTAGTTCTTCAGGAACTGCCACGAATCTGGTTTTTGATTCGTTTGAATAAGTCACGAATCCACAGTCGAACCATTCCGATGCGCCGGGAATATCGGTGATCAGTTTGGACAGGCTGCCGCCGGTACAGGATTCGACTGTCACCAGCTTCAGTTTTTTCCGGGAAAGCAGTATGCCAACATGTTGGGCGAGTTCGAATGGATGATTGATCATGACTGTTCGGGATGAAAATTAGTAAAGGACAACGCACACCTTCCATAAGGCGAGAGCGAGCAATGTGAAAAAAGCGGCGATAATATCGTCCAGCATAACACCAAAACCACCGTGAATGTGTTCATCAAAAAAACGGATGGGAGGAGGTTTGGTCATGTCGAAAAAACGGAAAATGATGAATGCCGCGCACTCTGTCAAAAAAGAAGCAGGCGTTATAAATATAAGAACCAGCCAGAATGCGATGATTTCGTCCCAGACCATGCTCCCGTCGTCCGGGCTGTTGAGGGCATTGCCGGTTGTCTGGCAAGTCTTGATGCCGATGAGAAAGCCGCCTGTGCAAATGAGGCCCCATGCCAGAGGGGTGAACAGCGAAGAAAAGAAAAAGGTCAGTATGTCGTAGCTGATCCATGCAAACAATGTCCCGGCTGTTCCAGGCATAACGGGAGAAAGCCCGCTTCCGAATCCAAGAGATATCAGGTGAAAGGGATGGGAAAGCAGAAAGCGGATGTCCGGCGAACGTTTGGTGGAAACATTCATTTTTCTGTTTGCCGGAAGTGGTCAAATGAATGGCAGGAAAATGGTTGCAATTCTCCTTCATTATTGCAGAGCCTCAATCCCGGTTCATTTTCAATAAAGCCGATTCTTGTAACAGGTATTCCCGTTTTGGCGGATACTTCCAGAACACGTCCACGTTTTGATACAGGTGCAGTAAAACATAGTTCATAGTCATCTCCTCCGCCCAGTGCACACAATATTCGGAATTTTTCCGGTTGTCTGGCCAGAATGGGACTGATGGGGAGCGCGTCAATATTCAGGGTTGCGCCTACTTTGGAGGCATCAAGGATATGAGTCAGGTCTCCCCAAAGACCATCGGAGAGATCCAAGGCCGCACTTGCAATCTTGCGTAATGCGATACCCAGTGCAATTCGTGGCATGGGCATTTGCAGACGCGGCAACACTTTTTTGAATTCGTCTTCATCTAGGACAGTTTCTTTCCTGCAGTGGGCGAGAGCCAAGCGCGCATCGCCTATCGTGCCAGAGATCCAGATATCGTCACCATGCCTGGCCTTGTCTCTCCTGATGGCCTGTCCGAACGGAATTTGCCCGAAGACGGTAATGCAGATATTGAGAGGACCTTTGGTTGTATCGCCACCGATCAATTCGCAATGGTGAAAACCGGCCAAGGAAAACATGCCTTCAGAAAAAGGTTTCAGCCATGTTTCATCCACTGTCGGCAAAGCCAGCGCCAGTGTGAATGCCACAGGCTCGGCTCCCATGGCTGCCAGATCGGAAAGGTTGACGGCTAGGGATTTGTGGCCAAGCTGTCGGGGATCCGTGTCCGGAAAAAAGTGAATGCCGGAAACCAGCATATCGGTGGATATGGCCATCTGGGTACCGGGTGTCGGCATGAGAAGGGCACAATCGTCACCAATGCCCAAAGAAGCGTTTGTTATGGGTTTTGTAAAGTATTTGGTGATTAAATCAAATTCTGAAAGCATATGTCACAAGAAAAAACAGTGTCAGGCGGTTATTCCGGGAAACCAGTACATAATAATGCTATTGATATCGCTTCAAAGCAAGACGGTGGTAAACTGCTAGGCTTGAATGAGGTGGACAAACTGTCGCCAGAAATCATGTTTTTCCGGCATTATGTATGAAAAGACATGCCGAGCCGATCATATACTAGTGAACTGTTTAATCTGATATGAGTCAAGTGTCTTGGATGGAGTATATCGGTGCCGTACTGTTTTTACTGGCGCTGATTCATATCTTCTCAACAAAATATTTTGTACAGTTGTCCCGTCAGAACAGCAGACACGCCGGATTGTGCCTCATGCTGGGTGAAGTCGAGGTCGTGTTTGGTTTCTGGGCTTTTATTCTTTTGGCTTTTATGGCGGTCGTCGGTGGCTACGAAAGTGCCGTTGAATATCTCGATACCAGAAATTTCACGGAACCACTGTTTGTTTTTGTCATACTTGTTATTGCGGGTACCAGGCCAATCCTGCAGGCTGCCCAGCTTTTGATTGATACGCTGGAGCGGATGATTCCATTGCCGGGTACGATTACTTATTATTTTCTGACACTTTCCATTGTTCCCCTTCTGGGATCTTTCATTACCGAACCTGCGGCGATGACGCTGGCCGCCATTATTTTACGTGACCGGTATTTTTCAAAAAAAATACCGGAGACCATGAAATATCTTACGATTGCCATTCTTCTCGTCAATGTATCGATCGGCGGTGTTTTGACGTCCTATGCCGCTCCACCTGTATTGATGGTGGCCGCGAAATGGGGATGGGGGCTGGATTTCATGCTGAGTATGTTCGGATGGAAGGCTGCACTGGCCATATTTATCAATGCGTTGGCCGCTTCCTGGATATTCCGGAAGGTTTTGCTTTCCATGGATGATCTGAAAGATGATTATGAAATAGGCAGAGTTCCTCCGCTGGTCATGCTGATCCATTTGTCGGCACTGGTACTTGTCGTCATATTCAGTCATCATCCTGTTGTGTTTATGGGACTGTTTCTGTTTTTTCTCGGTTTCACGGAAGCCTATCATCGTTACCAGAGTCCGTTGATGCTAAGGGAAGGATTGCTGGTTGCTTTTTTTCTGGCAGGTCTGGTTGTATTGGGAGGTATGCAAAAATGGTGGCTTGAACCCATTCTGTCGGGCCTGAACAGTGCCATGCTGTTTACCGGGGCTACCATGCTGACAGCCATTACCGATAATGCCGCACTGACATATCTCGGCTCTCTTGTCGAGGACATTTCCGATGCCAGCAAATATGCACTGGTTGCAGGAGCGGTAACGGGTGGTGGCCTTACAGTGATCGCCAATGCACCCAATCCGGTCAGCTTCTCACTTCTCAAAAATACGTTTGAACATCAATCCATCAATCCGTTGATGCTTTTCGTATATGCATTGCCGCCAACGATTATTGCCGCCTGCTGTTTTGTCTTTTTATGACAAAAGGCTATGGTACAGGTGTTTTTTGTGCAATTTGTTTGCAACAGGCTGAGAAAATCGGGGCATCTGTGGCAAGAAAGATATCTTAAGAGAATCGAGAAGGTAGTATAATGCGCGCAATGAATACGCCGACCGATCCACAGATAGAATCCTTGCGCCTTCCGCCGCATTCCATAGAAGCGGAGCAATCGGTATTGGGCGGTCTGCTTCTGGATAATTCCGCATGGGATCGTATAGCAGACTTTCTGAATCAGGACGATTTTTACCGGTTCGATCATCGTCTTATTTATCAACATATTGCCAAACTGATCAACTCGTCCAGACCGGCGGACGTGATTACTGTCTATGAATCCTTGCAATCGATAGGAAAAGCTGAAGAAGTTGGCGGCCTTTCCTATTTGAATGCCCTCGCCCAGAATACGCCATCTGCTGCCAATATCCGTCATTATGCGCAAATAGTTCGGGATCGCGGCATTTTGCGGCGGTTAATCACCGTTTCGGATGAAATTTCTTCCAGCGCTTTCCAGTCACAGGGAAAAGAAGTCAAACAGATTCTTGATGAGGCGGAAACCAATATTTTCGCCATTGCCGAAGAAGGAGCACGGGGGATGCAGGGATTCCAGGAAATTCAGCCGTTGTTGACACAGGTCGTCGAAAGAATTGATGAATTGTACAATCGGAATAACCGGAACGACATTACGGGTGTCCCGACGGGATTTATTGATCTGGACAGAATGACCTCCGGATTGCAGCCGGGAGATCTGATTATTGTGGCCGGTCGACCGTCCATGGGGAAAACAGCGTTTTCGATCAATATAGGAGAACACGTCGCTATTGAGAGTGGCCTTCCTGTCGCCGTATTCTCAATGGAAATGAGTGGCGCGCAATTGGCTATGCGCATGCTGGGCTCTGTTGGGCGGCTGGATCAGCATCGGCTGAGAACGGGACGATTGGCGGATGAGGACTGGCCCAGACTGACATATGCCATTCAGAAAATGAATGAAGCTCAGCTCTATATTGATGAGACTCCGGCGTTGAGCTGTACGGAGCTGAGAGCGAGGGCTCGCAGACTGGCGAGACAGTGTAGCAAGCTGGGACTGATCATCATTGATTACCTGCAACTGATGGCACCCAGCTCGGCTGGCGAAAACCGGGCTACAGAGATTTCTGAGATATCCCGGGGGCTGAAAGCGTTGGCAAAGGAGCTGAATTGTCCCGTTATCGCCTTGTCGCAGCTGAATCGTTCTGTCGAACAGCGGCCGAACAAACGGCCAGTCATGTCCGATTTGCGTGAATCCGGTGCGATTGAACAGGACGCTGATCTTATTTTATTCATTTACCGGGATGAAGTTTACAATCCCGATTCGCCTGATAAGGGAATGGCTGAAATCATCGTCGGGAAACAGCGGAATGGCCCGATCGGTAGTGTCAGACTGACTTTTCTCGGGCAGTTTACCAAATTCGACAACTATGCTGGTGGTGGGGGAATGTATGGAGAATGATGTTCGGATCCTCTGCGTAATACCAATCGTGATACGGTATATGCACGGTTGAGGCTACCGGTTAAATATCAGGGGAAGTGACAATGTTTGGACGTTTGATGCCTAAGGAAGAAAAGTTCTTCGATTTGTTTAATCAGCATGCCGAGTTCTGTGTAAAGGGGGCACGCGAGTTGCTGGAACTCATGAAGGATTTCAGCCATATAGAAAGACGGTTGCATGCGATCGAAGGGCTTGAAAAACAGGCTGACAAGGTCACTTATCATGCCATCGGCATTCTTCATAAAACCTTCATTACTCCTCTTGATCGCGAAGATATCCATCGTCTGATCACAAAAATGGACGATATCCTTGATCTGATGGAAGATGCGGCCCAGACAGTTTCACTCTATGATATACAAACAATTACTCCCGAAGCGATCCGTCTGGCCGAATTGTGTCTGGGATGTTGTGAAAAACTGAAAGACGGGATTTCACTGTTGCACAACATGAATCATTCACGGGAAATACTGGAAATATGTGAGGAAGTGGATCGGCTGGAAACCGATGCTGACCATGTTATGCATGCGGCATTGTCGAAACTGTTTCGTGATGAGCCGGATGTCCGGAACCTGATCAAACTGAAAGCCTTGTACGAAATTCTGGAGAATGTGACCGATATTTGTGAGGATGTCGCCAATATCGTTGAGGGAATTGTTGTTGAAAATGCCTGATTGCCCGGTTTCCGAAATGGCCGGATTGCCATAATTTTCCGATTCATCAATATCCAGAAAGTTAATTTTCATGCAAGCTATACATGTCAGTCTTTACGCACTTGCTTTTCTGGTCGCACTAGCGCTGATTTTCGATTTCATGAATGGGTTTCATGATGCGGCCAATGCGATTGCTACGGTTGTTTCAACAGGAGTACTGAAACCGCATACGGCTGTTGCCATGACAGCTTTCATGAACTGTGCCGCGATTTTCATTTTTGACTTGCACGTTGCAACAACAGTAGGCAAGGGAACTGTCGATCTGGCCATTGTCGATCATTATGTGGTGTTCGGTGCCCTGGTAGGGGCAATCGGCTGGAATATTATCACTTGGTATTACGGTATTCCGTCATCGTCTTCTCATGCGCTTATCGGCGGACTGATCGGTGCTGCTATCGCCAAGGCTGGAAGCGGCTCCTTGGTCGCTTCAGGTATTCTCAAAATTATTGCTTTTATCGTCATCTCTCCATTGCTGGGTTATATACTGGGTTCTGTCATGATGTTGCTCGTTTCATGGATATTCGTCCGTTCACAGCCACGCAATGTCGATCGATGGTTCCGCAGGTTGCAACTGGTTTCGGCGTCGCTTTATAGTTTGGGGCATGGAGGAAACGACGCACAGAAAACGATGGGACTTATCTGGATGTTGCTGATTGCATCCGGTTATGCGGCGGATGACGGACATTTGCCTTCGTGGGTCATTGTGTCGTGTTATGGGGCAATCGGTTTCGGGACATTGTTCGGCGGGTGGCGTATCGTGAAAACCATGGGGCAGAAAATCACCAAGCTGAAACCGGTCGGTGGTTTCTGTGCGGAAACAGGAGGAGCCTTGACATTGTTTATTGCAACGGCACTTGGCATACCGGTATCGACGACTCATACGATTACCGGTGCCATTGTCGGTGTCGGTTCGGCACAAAAAATGTCGGCAGTCCGTTGGGGAGTCGCAGGCAATATCGTCTGGGCATGGATTCTGACCATTCCGGCTTCAGCATTTATTGCCGCAGTTGCATGGTGGATTGGTACAAAATTTCTGTGATGTCTGCCGGTCCATTCAGGCGGAATTTGGGCGGCACACAGGAATCGACATGGTACTTGCATTCAGGGGTACAGCATGATGATGGACAGATTAGCGATTATTGCGAGAGTGTCCAATACATCATCAAGCCGCAAAGATGATGCCGGGTGCTTGTTCCGGAAAGGAGGCAAGTCATTAAAGTGGCGTGTACGGACTGCCTGAAAGAAAACAGGTATTGTGAAAAGGATTTTTTGGCTATGAAGGTGAAGAGCTGTCCTGTAATTAATCTGAACGGCTGGCAAAACCTAGCAAGTGCAGCAAACTGGTAAACAGGTTAAACAAGGCAACAAAAAGAGTGACCGTTACCATGATGTAATTGGTTTCCCCATTATGGATAATTCTGTTCGTTTCATGCAGTATCAGACCGGACATCAGGAAAACGAAAACAGCGGAAACTGCCAGAGACAGGGCAGATATCTCAAAAAAAACAGCGATAATGCTGGCAAAAAATGCAACCAGTATCCCTGTTGTCAGGAAGCCCGACAGGAACGAAAAGTTGCGGCGAGAAAAAAGGGCAATACCGGACATGACGATGAAAACCAGTGATGTGCCTCCCAGAGCCATGAGAACCGTTTCATTGCCATGTGGCAAACGCAAATAGTAGCCGACAATAGGGCCAAGTGTATATCCCATGAAACCGGTCAGTGCTAGGACGAAAAGAATGCCCAGACCATTATGACGGTTCCGGGTTACCAGAAACAGAAGCCCAAAATAGCCAACTAGGGTCATCAGAAAACCGGGATGTGGCAATTGCCATGCAATGGTGACAGCTGTGACGATGGCAGAGAAACCCAGACATAATGACAAAAGAAAATAGGTATTTCTCAGGATACGTTTCGCCGAACTGCCACATATCCCGTCCGTTTTTCCGTTATCAAGAATGACAGAGTCAAATCGGTAGCGTCTATTCATGTCATGGACTAGATGGCCAGAAAAGGTTTATTGAAATAAAGCGGTAGCGTGTCATGCGGTATGGACTTCGCTTTTGACATGGCCTTGTTCAGAAGGCGTGAGGCGCGTTTGGTCGCATTATCGACAGCACCTTTCACGTCAGCCGCAAATTCGGTTACAACAATAGGGGACATACCCGGCAATACCAGTTGAATCAGGCAGCGTTTCTTAAAGCCGCTTCTGATACGGTTCGTATCGGACAAACGGATCGTGATGAAATTGATACTGTCTTGCGTATGAGACAACATCACGCTCAGGCGTTCCATAATATAGTCCTGTATGGCTTCTCCTGCTTTGATACCTTTGGTGATAATCGTTGGTCCCATCTGTTTCTCGCTCCTACTGGCAATATATTACTTTACAGATATATTAAACAATGGAAGAATAAGCAAAAAGAGAAGATAATAGTAATGTTACTTCAAAAAAATAGAATTATGAAGGTTTCCACGTTAAATTATCGCCATCTTTATTATTTTTGGGTCGCAGCCAAGGAAGGCGGCGTCACCCGGGCAGCCGAGCGCCTTGGAGTTGCCGTACAGACCATCAGCATGCAACTGGCATTGCTTGAGAAATCAATCGGTAAAACGCTATTTGCTCCGCAAGGACGGAGGCTTGTCTTGACAGAAGCGGGCAGGGTCGCGCTGAACTATGCCGACCAGATTTTTCTTCTTGGAGAACAGTTGCAGGAAACACTGGCAGAAGACGATGTCGGAAAAAGCCTGCGGTTGACTGTGGGTATTTCGGACTCGCTGCCGAAGATGATCACATATCGTCTGCTGGAACCGGCGCTGAAATTGCCTCAGTTCGTACGTATGGAATGTTATGACGGAACCTTTGAGAACCTGCTGGCTGATCTGGCACTGCATAAGCTGGATGTCGTTTTGACGGACAGACCGACAAATGCCAAAAGCAGTCTGAGAGTATTCAGCCACGAGCTGGGAGATCGTGCTGTCTGGTTGTTTGGCACGGAGAAACTGGCAGAAAAATATCGTGATAATTTTCCTGATTGCCTGAATGGCGCCCCTGTATTGCTGCCAACCCGCAACAATGCGATCAGGATGCATCTCGATCAGTGGTTCGAAGTGAACAATATCCGTCCTTTTATTGCAGGTGAGTTTTCAGACAGTGCCTTGCTTAAGGCGTTTGGCCGCATGGGGGTCGGTATGTTCCATGCCCCTATTGTGTTGGCCGATGAAATGAAGGACCAATACAATTCTGTTCCTATCGGTGAAATGAAAGGGGTGAGGGAGCAATATTATGCCATTTCGGCGGAGATGAAGATCCGCCATGTCGCAGTGGAAGCCATTCTGGAAGCACATCGCAAGAGCAAGATAATGGAAGAAATGAATTGATTCCTGTCAGATGTGTTGTTTACCCACAATGCGCCGTAAAGCCCAGTTCTTCAGAGCGGGAATATAAGGCGAGGTTTTC
>CAZRQR010000054.1:0-11462 GCA_964602435.1 uncultured Oxalobacter sp. | reverse complement strand
AAATAAAAAAATCCGAGACATTTTCGGATGCTCTCGGATTGATCTTTGGCGGAGAGAGGGGGATTCGAACCCCCGATAGGCTATTCACCTATACACGCTTTCCAGGCGTGCGACTTAAACCACTCATCCATCTCTCCTGCAATGGACTACTTGTGAAGCGAAGCATTCTAGCATAAAGATGAGGAAAATCCTCATCTTTATGCCAAATTTTTTGGTGTTCTCACAACGAATTACGCAACTGATCGAGGATCGCCGGATTTTCAAGTGTGGAAATATCCTGTGTAATTTTCTCGCCCCTAGCAATGACACGTAACAGGCGGTGCATGATCTTGCAAGAACGTGCTTTCAGCAGATTCTCGCCGAATCGGATTTTCTTGGGCCGCGCAATCGGGCTGATTTCTTTCGATACCCATTTTCGCAAATCGGAAGCGATTGTTTTCGCCTGATCGCCTTGCGGCAACTCGTTTTTCAATATGACAAACGCACAGATGGATTCCCCCGGTCAGATCGTCCGGTTTTCCGACAACAGCCGCCTCTGCCACCATAGGATGCGCAACAAGAACCGACTCGACTTCCATGGTACCCAATACATGTCCGGATACATTCAGCACATCATCGATACGTCCGGTTATGGTGAAATAACCGGTTTCCGGATCCCGGATGGCACCATCACCGGCCTGATACAGTTTACCGCCCAGTTCTTCCGGCCAGTAATGGGTTTTGTAGCGCTCATCATTGCCCCAGACAGTCCGGATCATGGAAGGCTAGGGACGGTTGATGACAAGAATACCGCCTTGCCCCCACGGCAGTTCCTGTCCCGTTTCATCGACGACACTGATGGACAGTCCAGGAAGCGGCAATATACACGAACCGAGCACCAATGGCGTCGCTCCCTGCATCGGTACGATGACATGTCCACCGGTTTCCGTCTACCAGAAAGTATCGACAATCGGGCAGCGTTCCTTCCCGATATGCTTATGAAGAAAGAAATGAGCGATATCCCAACTTTCCTGTTTCGTCAAATATCTTTTGCGCTTTTCTGAAAATTTCCCCAATCATTTCATTCGCCACCGATGACAGAAGGCTTTAAAATATACCGACAAAAGGCACGGTTGCCCATTACTGAACACAATCCAGCACACATATGACTACCATCATCAAGCAGGAAGACCTGATCGATTCCATTGCCGCAGCGCTCCAGTACATCAGTTATTACCATCCTCTCGACTATATAAAACATCTGGCACAGGCTTATGAAATAGAACAAAGCCCGGCGGCAAAAGATGCCATTGAACAGATTCTCACCAATTCACGAATGTGCGCGGAAGGCAAACGCCCTATCTGTCAAGATACCGGCATCGTCAATATCTTCCTGAAAGTAGGCATGGACGTCAGATGGGAAGGATTTTCAGGCAGTATTCATGACGCCATCAACGAAGGAGTAAGGCGCGCCTACACTTTCCCGAACAACAAATTGCGTGCTTCTGTCGTCAATGATCCCCAGTTCGAACGCAAGAACACAAAAGACGACACACCAGCCATCATCATGATGGATATCGTCCCGGGTAACACGGTAGAGGTTACACTTGGCGCCAAGGGGGGCGGTTCGGAGAACAAGTCTTCACTCAAAATGCTGAATCCTTCCGATTCCCTTGTCGATCATGTCATCGATGCGGTCAAACACATGGGTGCCGGATGGTGCCCGCCTGGCATCATCGGTATCGGTATCGGCGGTACAGCAGAAAAAGCGGTTTTGATGGCGAAAGAAGCAGCCATGGAAACTATTGACATGACGGCATTGAAACAACGTGGCCCGCAAAACAGGCTGGAAGAATTGCGAATCGAACTGTATGACAAAATCAATGCGTTGGGTATTGGCGCACAAGGTGTCGGCGGCATGACAACGGTTCTGGATGTCAAGATCAATATGTATCCGACTCATGCAGCCTCCAAACCGGTTGCCATTATTCCGAATTGTGCCGCTACCCGCCATGCCCATTTTGTACTGGATGGTTCCGGCCCTGTGTATCTCGATCCGCCGCATCTTTCGGACTGGCCACAGATCAACTGGCATCCTGACGTGGAAAAATCGATACGAGTCGATCTGAACACACTGACAAAAGAAGAAGTCGCATCATGGAAACCCGGCCAGACCCTGCTTTTGAATGGCAAAATGCTCACAGGTCGCGATGCGGCGCACAAGCGGATCGCAGATATGCTGGCCAGCAGTGAGAAATTGCCGGTCGACTTTACCAATAGGGTCATTTATTATGTCGGCCCTGTCGATCCGGTCCGCGACGAGGTTGTCGGTCCTGCCGGCCCGACCACTTCGACCCGCATGGACAAATTCACCGAAATGATGCTGGGTCAGACAGGTCTGGTCGCCATGATAGGAAAAGCCGAACGTGGTCCGGTCGCCATCGAAGCGATCAAAAAACACCAATCGGCTTATATGATTGCTGTCGGGGGAGCTGCCTATCTGGTGGCACGCGCGATCAAGGACGCCAAAGTGGTTGCCTTTGCCGATCTGGGCATGGAAGCCATTTACGAATTCGAGGTAAGGGATATGCCGGTCACGGTCGCCGTCGATTCAAGCGGTACATCGCTCCATACGACCGGGCCGGCCGAATGGTCTGCCCGGATTGCCAATTTCCGAAACGGAAAAATTCCGCTTGCGTCAAACTGAACGGACCATTTGCTGAAAGCGCAACCATGCTTCTTCCTTCCGGCCCGATTGGCATTTTTGATTCCGGCGTGGGAGGACTGTCTGTTTTAAGACATATCCGCACCCAGTTGCCCAACAAAACCCTGATTTATTTTGCCGATTCAGGTTATGCGCCATACGGCGACAAACCGGAAGAATTTGTCGCCGAACGTGCTTTCAGAATCGCCGGTTTCTTGCTGGAACAGGATATCAAGGCACTGGTCGTCGCCTGCAATACCGCTACCGCCACAGCGATCCATCTCCTGCGTGACAAATATCCCGACCTGCCTATTGTCGGTGTGGAACCCGGACTGAAACCGGCCGCTGCCAAAACCATTACCGGCATTGTCGGGGTTATGGCAACGGAGCGGACATTGGCCAGCAACAAGTTTCATGTATTGCATCAGCTGCTGAACGATCAGACGGGCGTACATTTCATCATGCAACCGTGTCACGGTATGGCCGACCTGATCGAACACGCCGAACTGGATTCGGAAGCGATTTTCAGTCTGGTACGCCAATATCTGGTTCCGCTCCTTGAACAGAAAGCCGATACGATCGTACTGGGATGCACACATTATCCATTCGTCCGGCATGTTATCGAAAAAGTTGCTGCAGAATGCGGCAACCGTGCACTAAATGTCATCGATACTGGGTACGCCGTAGCCCGCCAGCTGAAACATTTGCTGGACATTTACGGTTTGAACTGCCGGGAAAAAATTCCGGAAACAGCGATACGAGTATTCACCTCAGGCAACCCGGAAACGATTTCGCTTCTGATCACCCGGTTGCTGCAAACCGACATACCCGTTTCTTACGTATCATTATAAAATCAGGTCCAGTTTGATTGACAGGACAGCCATTCATACAGGAGAACAATCATGAAACGCTTGTTACTTTTTCTGCTTCTTCCACTGGTAGCATGCAGTACACCCGACAGCAACGATATCAGCCAGAATCTGCTTCCGCTTCCGCCCGAAGCCGTCAGTTACCAGTGTGACAGCGGAAACCGGATCATCGTCACTTATCCTTCAACGGAAACAGCCGAGATCCTGTACAAACAGGAAAAATTTCCCATGCAAACCGCCGTTTCCGCCAGTGGTGCCCGTTATGCAGGAAACGGTCTTGTCTGGTGGACAAAAGGACAGGACGGTACCCTGTTCAAAGCGGATACCAACAACGAGGCAGGTGATCTTCTGGAACGTTGCACACAAGCTCTGAAATAGTGGCAAATCACAAATCCGGCAAATATCCGGAACCTCAAAAACGACATGAAAAGCGGTAATATATCGGAAGTATCTTCTGTTACCATTGTTTCTGGTTCCATTTCAATAAACTGAGGAGAGATGTATTCGTGGGGAGATGTATTCGTGAGCACATCAGTCAAAATCACTGTACTGGTCGATACCGAATCGTTTGACGATAATCTGGCGAAAGAACACGGTTTTTCGGCCTGGATTGAAACAGAAGACCGTCATATCCTTTTCGACACCGGACAAATCGGCGGCATGCTGTCCAACGCCCAACGTTTGAATATCGACCTGAAACAGGCGGATACGCTGGTACTGAGCCACGGCCATTTCGACCATACCGGCCAGATTCCGCAATTTCTGGCGCAAAACGACCACGCTCGTATCTATTGCTGCTACAACCTGGATATCACACGGTACAGCTGCAAGATCGGAACAGCACCCCGTTCCATCGGTATGCCGGAAGCATCCAAACAAGCCTTGTCCGCCATTTCTGCCAACCGTATTTGTGAATTGTGTGCTCCCCGTTATCTGACACCCGCAATTGGCCTGACCGGCCCTGTTCCCCGCAATTCGCCATTGGAAGATACGGGTGGCCCTTTTTTCCTTGACGACCATCGGGGTGTTGATGACCTGATTGAAGACGACCAGTCCATGTGGTTCGAAACCGACAAGGGCCTGTTGATTCTTCTGGGATGCTGCCATGCCGGTCTTGTCAATACAGTGGAATATATCAAACAAATCTCCGGTATCGACAAGGTTCACGGTATCATCGGAGGTATGCATCTGGTCAATGCCGACGAGGCACGCCTGCAATATACCTTCGACAACATGAAACGCTGGAAACCGGATATCCTGATTCCCTGCCACTGCACAGGGGCGACACCGGTCGCCCGGATGATCGAAGCCATCGGCAGCGATATCGTCAAATGGGGATGCTCCGGCTATACGATAGAAGCCTAATTGACTGACTGATTACAGGAGAATTTTTATGGTACTGCTTGAACTGGCCATTTTTCCGAACGACAAGGGTACAAGCCTTTCCCCCTATGTTGCCCGCTGCATGGATATCATCGACAAAAGCGGATTGACCTACCAGTTTTCCGCCATGAGTACGACGATCGAAGGCGAATGGGACGATGTCATGAAAGTGGTCGGAGACTGTTTCAAGGCGCTTGCCACAGACTGCGAACGCATCAGTGTCATGACCCGAGTGGATTACCGTGCCGGCAAGGAATCCAGACTGAAAAGCAAGGTCGAATCCGTTGAAGAAAAACTGGGACGCGATCTCGTCAAGAAAAAATAAACCGTTTTGTCCGTCCAGACGGACAATCCCGTTCCTGTCATTTATTTCCGGGCTTTTTTTGCGAATCGACTATCTGCAATGCACTGGCAATCAGGCCACTCATATCGGAAAGATTGCTGGGAACAATAATTGAATTGTTGGTTTTCGCCAATTGTTCGAAAGCGGCGACATATTGTTCGGCAATTTTCAGATTCACTGCATCGCTGCCTCCTTGTGCGGCGATTGCCTGTCCGACCTTGCGCAATGCTTCGGCATTGGCATCTGCAATGGCGACGATAGCGGCCGCTTCTCCTTCGGCACGATTGATCGCCGCCTGTTTGTCTCCTTCAGAGCGGGCGATTTCCGCTTCCCGCTGACCATTCGCCAGATTGATCTGTTCTTGCTTGCGTCCTTCGGAGGCAGCAATCAGTGCCCGTTTTTCTCGCTCAGCCGTAATTTGTGCCTGCATGGCCTGCAGAATTTCCGCCGGTGGCGTCAGATCCTTGATTTCATAACGCAAAACCTTGACGCCCCAGTTCTGCGCCGATTCATCGACGGCGCTGACCACACAGGTATTGATGTATTCGCGTTCCTCAAATGTCTTGTCCAGTTCCATGCGACCGATCACTGAACGCAATGTTGTCTGGGCCAGCTGGGTAATGGCGGCAATGTAATTGGAAGAACCATAGGAGGCACGCATGGCATCTGTAATCTGGAAATAAAGAATGCCATCCACCTGCAACTGGGTATTGTCTTTTGTGATACAAATTTGGGATGGCACATCCAGCGGTATTTCTTTCAGGCTGTGCTTGTAGGCAACACGGTCGATAAAAGGAACCACGATATTCAATCCCGGTGCCAGCGTCGCATGATATTTGCCAAGACGCTCGACTACCCAGGCATGCTGTTGCGGCACCACATTGACCGACTTGACCACGAACACAATGATCACCAGAAGAAACACAAAAACAGGAAACAGTGAATCCAATCGAATCCCCACTCACAAAAAATTGACAAAAATCACATCTGGCCATTCTCGACAAGCAGCGTGGCACCACGTATTTCACGGATGATGAAAAGACCGGTTTCAGGCCGGCCGGATGGTAGCAGTTCCACATCCCACAAGGCGCCGCGATAACTGGTCCGCGACCGGTAAATTCCTTTCTGCGGATTGTCCCATTTCCGGATTTCAACAGTCTGCCCGATATCGAGAAGAACAGAAGGATTCCTTTGGGGACTGACCCGGTGCTTCCGCAAAAACCGGTTATTGCGCAAAACCAGCGTCACCACACCACCGGTTATCCCCACTGCGATAATCTGACCATAAAAAGGAACGCCTGTCACCGCGACAAGACCACCGGCCACAAAACCGGCAGCAATCATCAGCAAATAGAATGTCCCAGTGAAAATTTCCACTGCCACCAATATGCCAGCAAGGGCAAGCCATATCATCCAGTCTGTCATCCGTTCACTTCATACCGGCAAATATCCGACCACATTATAGGATGAAAAAGGCAAACCATTACATCTGGCGGATTGCTCGACAATCACACTCCGCCAGGCCGTCTGGAACTCTCAGCAACCTTTTGTCTGGCTTTCCGCCAGCGTCTTCCATGTCGGCACGACCGAATCCGGATTCAGTGACATCGAATCGATTCCCTGTTTCATCAGCCAGCGCGCGAAATCCGGGTGATCCGATGGTCCTTGACCGCAAATACCGACATATTTTCCCTGGCTATTGCAGGCTGCAATCGCCTTTGAAATCAGAGCCAGTACGGCAGGATCGCGCTCGTCGAAATCCGCCGTTAGCAATTCAAGCCCTGAATCACGATCCAGTCCCAGCGTCAGCTGGGTCAGGTCGTTGGAGCCGATCGAGAAACCGTCAAACATTTCAAGGAATTCATCGGCCAGAATGGCATTGGAAGGCACCTCGCACATCATGATGATGCGCAAGCCGTTTTCTCCACGACGCAATCCGTTGACGGCCAGCAAATCAATGACGGAACGAGCCTGTTTGAGTGTCCTGACGAACGGCACCATAATCTCGACATTGGTCAGCCCCATTTCATTCCGCACTTTTTTCATCGCGTCACACTCCATATGGAACGCTTCGGCAAATGAGGAAGCGATATAACGTAAAGCGCCGCGGAATCCCATCATCGGATTTTCTTCCTCGGGTTCATAACGCGCTCCTCCCATCAATGTCCGGTACTCGTTGGACTTGAAATCAGACAGCCGGACGATGACCGGCTTCGGCCAGAAAGCCGCCGCAATCGTGGCAACTCCCTCGGCCAGTTTCTGGACATAATAGGCGCGTGGTGAAGCATATCCCCGGGAAACGGACTCGATCCCTTTTTTCAGATCGGGATCGACATTCGGATAAGCCAGAATGGCATTGGGGTGAACACTGATTTCATTGATGATGAATTCCAGTCGTGCCAGACCGACACCACCATTCGGAATGGCCTGCAATTTGAATGCCATTTGCGGATTGCCTACGTTCATGGCCAGCTTGACCGGAAGAACAGGCAACGTACCATATGTGATACTGGACTCTTCCATCTCGAGTGTCCCTTCATAAATACGGCCATCCTCGCCTTCAGCGCATGAAACCGTGACCAGCTGCCCGTCTCTCAATACTTCCGTGGCATTCCCGCATCCCACGACTGCCGGAACACCGATTTCACGTGCGACGATTGCGGCATGGCAGGTTCGTCCTCCCCGGTTCGTGACGATGGCTGCCGATTTTCTCATCACCGGCTCCCAGTTCGGATCGGTCATATCCGCAACCAGTACATCTCCTTCCTGCACCTTGTCCATTTCGGACGGATCTTTCACGATACGGACACAACCGATACCGATCTTCTGGCCGATGGCACGGCCTGACGTCAGAACGACTCCATTTTCTTTCAGTTTGAATACCTGTACGGATTCCCCCGTTTTCTGAGAATTGACGGTTTCCGGCCGCGCCTGAAGGATATAGAGCCTGCCATCCACGCCATCCTTGCCCCATTCGATGTCCATGGGACGCCCATAATGATTTTCGATAATCACTGCAAATCTGGCCAGCTCGATCACTTCGGCATCGCTGATGGAAAAACACAAGCGTTTTTCCTCAGAGACTTCCACGGTTTCAACCGGTTCGACGGCATCCGATTTTTCGGAAAAAACCATTTTGATCAGTTTCGATCCGATCGAACGCCGGATAATCGGCATTTTGCCTTTCTCCAGCATGGGTTTGTGTACATAAAATTCATCTGGATTGACGGCTCCCTGCACGACGGTCTCGCCAAGACCATAACTGGACGTAATGAAAACGACGTCCCTGAAACCTGATTCGGTATCCAGCGTGAACATGACGCCGGACGCGCCCAGATCGGAGCGGACCATCCTCTGGATACCGGCGGACAGTGCAACATCAGCATGTCTGAAACCACGCTGCTGACGATATGAAATGGCACGATCGTTATACAGGGATGCAAAAACCTTTTTGACCGCTTTCAATACATTCTCTTCCCCGACAACATTCAGATAGGTTTCCTGCTGGCCTGCAAAAGAAGCATCCTGCAAATCTTCCGCTGTTGCGGATGAACGTACGGCAACAGAAAGTTCGCCTGCCGTATTTTTGACCATCTGACGGTACTGTTCGAGAATTTCCTTTTCCAGACGTGGCGGAAGCGGCGTTTCCTCGATCCATTGGCGGATATCGGCACCGGCATCCGCCAGTGCACGGACGTCATTGATATCCACACCAGCCAGACGGTCTTCAATCCGTTTTGCCAGTGTCTCGCCGCCATCGGCACTGTAGGACAGAAAATCACGATAGGCCTGCGATGTCGTGGCGAATCCACCCGGAACCCTGACGCCTTTCTCCTGCAACAGACCGATCATTTCGCCAAGAGACGCGTTTTTTCCGCCTACGGAAGGAACATCTTTCATTCTCAGGTCCGTAAACGGAATGACATAAACCGCCTGATCGCTGGGTGTTAGTGAAGCTGCTGCCGACATAATGATCTCCTTGCGAAAATGGGAACCTGTATCCGATATTGTGCGATATTTCAACCAATACAAAATCCATTTTATTGTACCGCCAGTGTAACTGTGTTTTTCAAAAAAAATCCTTACAATAGAAGAAATTGTTCTTCCTGATTATTTCTTCCAACAGGCCAAAACATGACGACACAAGCGGATATCCCGGCACGTACTGTTTTTATTGTATCCGACGGTACCGGTATTACAGCGGAGGCACTGGCCCGCTCGGTGCTCTCCCAGTTCAACCTGTCCTATTCGAAGATACATATTCCCTTTGTCGATACAATCGGAAAAGCACGCCAGGCAAAACAACAGATTCAGGACGAGTATCAACAGACCGGCCTGCTTCCCATTGTTTTCTCGACTCTGGTGATTCCCGAACTGGTTTCCATTCTAAGAGAAGCCCGTGCCCTGCATCTTGATGTTATTCAGACCTTTGTCGATCCATTGAAAAAGGAACTGGGCATCGCTCCCAAACAGGAAATCGGTTTAAGCCATCAGAACATGGAAAGTGAGGAATACAAAAACCGGATCGAAGCCATCAATTTCACTCTGGCACACGATGACGGTCAATCCAACAGGAATCTGGACGAAGCCGATGTCATACTGGTCGGCGTTTCCAGAAGCGGAAAGACTCCAACCAGCCTGTATTTGGCCATGCAATATGGACTGAAAGTGGCCAATTACCCGCTGATTCCGGAAGATTTCGAACGCGGCCGGCTCCCGTCCTCGCTAAAACCCTACAAGCACAAACTGTTTGGACTGACCATCCAGCCTGAACGTCTCGCCGAAGTCCGCAATGAAAGACGGCCGAACAGCCGTTATGCATCACTGGAAAATTGCCGTTATGAAGTGTCCGAAGCAGAATGCATGATGAATCTGGAAGAAATCCCTTATCTTTCATCGACATCGAAATCCATCGAGGAAATCTCGACAGCAATTTTAAACGATATGCGTGCATTCTCCGGTCATATTCCTGAAAAAAACGCTTCCAGAATCTAGTGACACAATTCGAGTTCGAACGACGCGGCATAAGGTTCAGGAATACCAAGTCCGGCAGCGGTTTTACGGTTTAGCATCAGTACCCGTTCATCAAAACCATGTCCACGGTCACGTAAATTGCGCTGGTGCTGTGAATCATGATAACGCAACAGCCTGCCTTTCCATTGGGCCTGAGCTTCACCAAACGCGACATAGAAATCCTTTCTCATATCGACTGTTTTGACATCACTGTTCAACATCAGTGCAACGGGCCATTCAACCTTTGATGCAATAGCCTTCATCATGGCATACATGGCCCGGTGGGCACGATTCGTATCATTGCCATGCGGCATGAAAAGCATATCCGGCCTGATTTCACGAACCAGTTTTTCCAGAAAAATCCGGTTTTCACTATCGTCTGCAACCTGGTCATCATCAGCATTGTTCAGTTTCAGAAACCGGTAATGCGTTCCGGGCAAACCAAAGAAACGGAAACTGGCTGTCTGCTCCCTGACACGCAACTGCCGTCTGTCGTCCTGCGTCATTCCGGCACCATAAACCCTGTCGATACCACTCCCCGTTTCCGCAACGACGACATACAATTCATGCCCCTGATCAACCAGATATCTGAGCGTTACACCAATAGCATCAAAATCATCAGGATGAGGCGCTGTAACCAGCAATTTCAGTTTCACGGGCCACTTGACTTTACGAAGATCGACAGGACGTTTCCCGGACAGAAGAAATTCCAGATTCATTTGTGAACCCCAATAGAAATTTCATTTAACATGCAAACTAAACCATTAAAGACTTTTCTTTTGACATCCTCCACGCCCTGAAGGACGTGGATTCCTGCTATGTTCAGGCTGTCGCCTGAATCATTTCGGTGGGTTCCTGCTTCAACGGGCGGCCTGACTGCACCATCCCTCCACAGGCAAGAACGGCGTGCCCCGCCGCTAAAATGTTACGAGCGCCGACTACATCGGCGTTTTCCTCAAATCCACATGTTACGCATCGGAATCCGGATTGCGTCTTCCGATTGTCCTCTGAAACATTCCGCAGCACGGGCAGGTACGGCTCGTGTTTCGAGGCGGCACAATCACCAACAAGCCTCCTTTCCATGCCAGCTTGTATTCCTGTTGCCCCCTGAAATCGTACCATCCCTGATCCAGGATGGTTCGGTTCAGTCCTGACTTGGCTCTGACGTCTC
>CAZRQR010000053.1:0-11627 GCA_964602435.1 uncultured Oxalobacter sp. | reverse complement strand
CCACCTTTTCCAACCGCCACAGGTTCCTGTGGCTGATGACGCCTGATTTTGTCACCGCAAGGGTGAGGATCGGCGTATCTGTTTTTGTACTTTTCTCTTGTTCCTTTTCCGGTGACTGGCAGTTTTTCTGAAACGATTTGACAGGAAAGGAATTTCAATGAGTTGGTTTGCGGTAGGTCTGGGTGCAGCGATTGGTGCATGGCTCAGATGGGGACTGGGTATGCTGGTGAATCATGTCCATCAGCATATCCCGCTGGGAACGCTGGTCGCCAATCTGGCGGGCGGGTATGTGATCGGTCTGGCGATGGCGTTTTTCTCAGGTCACAATGGTATCAGTCCCGAGTGGCGCCTGTTTGTCGTTACGGGATTTCTGGGAGGGCTGACGACTTTTTCGACGTTTTCTGCCGAAACCGTGCTGATGTTGCAGCGTGGGGAATATGTCTGGGCTGCCTGGCAGATCGTTTTGCATGTCGCAGGCGCCATATTGTTGTGTATGGTAGGCTTTGCCAGTTACCGTTATTTTTCCGGGCTGTGAACGATCCGGAAATAGTGTTTTTGTTCCTTTTTTCGCAACTTGGAAGTCTTGAAATCAGGCATGCTGATCCCTATATAGGATTCATTACAGTTACAGGAGATTGCAATGCGTCAAGACAAATTGACAACGAAATTACAGGAAGCCATTGCAGATGCACACAGTCTGGCGGTTGGTAACGATAACCAGTACGTCGATCCGGTTCACCTTTTGACCGCACTGCTGCAGCAAAATGACGGCAGTACTAGATCCCTTTTGCAAAGGGCGGGCGTAAACGTCAACAAATTTGCCGGTTCCCTCAAGACGGCGGTAGACCGGTTGCCCAAGGTAAGCGGAACGGGGGGCGATGTCCAGATCGGACGGGAATTGATGAATGTCCTGAATCTGGCCGACAGGGAAGCGCAGAAACGCAATGATCAGTTCATCGCCAGTGAAATGATTTTGCTGGCGCTTTTGGATGACAAATCGGAAGCTGGACGGCTGGCTCGTGAAGCGGGGTTGTCGAGAAGTGCTCTGGAAGCGGCTATTCAGGCGGTTCGTGGCGATGCCAATGTGAATTCCGCCGATGCGGAAAGCCAGCGTGAAGCATTGAAGAAATATACACTGGATCTGACGGAGCGTGCACGTTCGGGCAAACTCGATCCGGTAATCGGTCGTGATGACGAGATCCGCCGCGCCATTCAGGTCTTGCAACGGCGTACCAAGAACAATCCGGTTCTGATCGGTGAACCGGGTGTGGGCAAGACGGCGATTGTCGAAGGGCTGGCACAACGTATTGTTAACAACGAAGTGCCGGAAAGCCTGAAGGGAAAACGGGTGCTAGCGCTGGATATGGCGGCTTTGCTGGCCGGTGCGAAATTCCGGGGTGAATTCGAGGAACGTCTGAAAGCGGTTTTGAACGAGCTGGCCAAGGATGAAGGCCAGGATATCGTCTTCATTGACGAGATCCATACCATGGTCGGTGCGGGCAAGGCGGAAGGCGCCATGGATGCCGGCAATATGCTGAAACCGGCGCTGGCTCGCGGCGAACTGCATTGCGTGGGAGCGACGACGCTGGACGAATATCGCAAGTATATTGAAAAGGATGCCGCTCTGGAACGCCGTTTCCAGAAAATCATCGTCGATGAGCCGTCTGTTGAGGACACGATCGCCATTTTGCGTGGATTGCAGGAAAAATACGAGTTGCATCATGGAGTGGAAATTACCGATCCGGCGATTATCGCCGCGGCAGAATTGTCGCACCGGTATATTACGGATCGTTTTCTGCCGGACAAGGCGATTGACCTGATTGATGAAGCCGCTTCGCGTATCAAGATGGAAATCGACTCCAAACCGGAAGTCATGGACAAACTCGATCGCCGGATCATCCAGCTCAAGATCGAACGGGAAGCCATGAAGAAAGAAACGGATGAGGCTTCCAAGAAACGACTGGCACTTCTGGAAGAGGAAATCACGAAGCTGGAAAAGGAATATGCCGATTATGATGAAATCCTGAAAGCCGAAAAGGCAGGAGTGGAAGGTTCCAAGCATATCAAGGAAGAAATCGATAAGGTTCGCCAGCAGATCGAGGAAGCGAAACGGCGCGGCGATTACCAGAAGATGTCCGAACTGATGTACGGCCGTCTGCCGGAATTGGAAAAGGCGCTGGCTGCCGAAACGAAAAAGGATGAAAAACTGGAACACGATCATCCGAGACTGTTGCGTACTCAGGTCGATGCGGAGGAAATCGCGGAAGTGGTTTCGCGGGCGACCGGTATTCCGGTATCCAAGATGATGCAGGGTGAAAGGGACAAACTGCTGCATATGGAAGACGAACTGCACAAACGGGTTGTCGGCCAGCATGAAGCGATTGTCGCCGTATCCGAAGCGATCAGGCGCTCGCGTGCGGGATTGTCCGATCCGAACAGGCCGTATGGGTCATTCATGTTCCTTGGCCCGACCGGTGTCGGCAAAACCGAATTGTGCAAGGCGCTGGCAGCTTTCCTGTTCGATACGGAAGAAGCCATGATCCGGATCGATATGAGCGAATTCATGGAAAAACACTCGGTTGCCCGTTTGATCGGCGCACCTCCGGGATATGTCGGCTATGAAGAAGGTGGTTATCTGACAGAAGCGGTCCGCCGCAAACCGTACAGCGTCATTTTGCTGGATGAAATCGAAAAAGCGCATCCTGATGTATTCAACGTCCTGTTGCAGGTTCTGGATGATGGCCGGATGACGGATGGCCAGGGGCGCACGGTGGATTTCAAGAATACTGTGATCGTCATGACATCCAATCTGGGGTCACAACTGATCCAGTCGATGGACAAGAGCGATCAGGGACTGATCAAGGTGGCTGTCATGGATGAAGTGCGGAAACATTTCCGTCCCGAATTCATCAACCGTGTGGATGAAATCGTTGTGTTCCATGCGCTGGATGAAAAGAACATCGGAGCGATTGCCAAAATCCAGCTGGCTCTGGTCAACAAGCGTTTACAGGGAATGGAAATGTCGATGGAAGTATCCGATGCGGCTCTCCACAAGATTGCAGAAGCCGGTTTCGATCCGCTGTTCGGTGCCCGTCCACTGAAAAGGGCGATCCAGAACCAGATCGAAAATCCTCTCTCTAAGTATATACTTGAAGGTAAATTCGGTCCGAAAGACACTATCTTGGTGGATGAAAAAGATGGTAGTCTGGTATTCGACAAGCGGGTTGCCGGTTAATATCCCGTTTGACCGGGTTGAAAAATCCCCTTGAGGTGATTGCTCAAGGGGATTTTCTTATGGAGATCAGCTTGGCGAAAATAAGGGAAAACACACCCGGATCTGTATGCCAGCGAGAATGTGGAATCCGTATATTGGCAAAAATAATGTAAATTGGGTTGAAGGATCAATCGTGCAACCTGTATGATGGATACCTGATGTGACGGTTTCAGTCACCGGAGTGATCGAGTCCACCAGAGTACATATAGCTGGCCATGCCTGTTGTTCGTTGAATCTGACACATGCTGAATATGAAGAATCGTACAGGAAAATGGGCGGGTATATTTTTGTGTGTTTTTCTTACCCCACTGACAGCTTTTGCCGAACCGGCTTCAATCGAAGGACAAAAAGCATCTTCGTGGACGGATTATTTCAGCCGTTTTCTCGTGTTCTGGGGAAATGATACGGATAAAAAGGGGGATGATTCCCGACGCAGTCCGGATGCCTGGAAAAAAATTCCGGTCAATTTCAGTGATTTTCTGCCGGATAATCTGCCGGGTATATCCGAATACCGGCAGGCGGTGAAGTATCAGGGCTGGCAGAACAGGCCGGCGCATAGTGAGCAGGAAGTCTATGATCTGTTTGGTATTTCCGCACAGAAAGGCAATGTTCTGGCGCTGATGAAACAGTATGAAATGTATCAGGAAAATCAGGATACATCGGAGGATGGCAAACGTTTTTTCGAGGAACGGCTGAGTGCGGCATGTCAGCAGGTTTATCCGGTTGCTGTTACCGGGAATCCGGACGCACAGTATCTGTATGCCCGTTATTGCGTGAATATCAAGAGTGCGCAGGCACAGTCGTGGTATACACGGGCGATGAAGCAGTATAAGGCGTTTGCTGACAGGAATGTTCCTTATGCCCAGTATATGCTTGGTGAGATTTACCGGTTTTATGGCGAAGAAAAAACAGCGCAGGACTGGTTCATGCTTTCAGCGAAAAATGGAAATGCCGATGCAGTGTGCCGGGTCAAACTGAATGTATTTCATGAAAATGAATTGTGGAAGGATCTCGGGCCTGATGTCAAAGGAAACAATTCATGTGCAGTTTATCAGGCTTTGAGGCTGATTTCACAGACGAATACGAACGGGGCTGTTGCCCATGCGGCAACGCAGTTGCTGATGCAGATACCGGTCGGTTATGCCCAAAAAGGGTTTGAAGAAAACGGGTATCGTTTCTATTCGTATCAGCGGCCACTGGATCTTGTTTTTTCCGGCCAGCATGAAGGACTGACGGAATCCCAGCAGAAGAAGTCGAAGGTGCTGGTTGAAAAATACAAAAACAGCAATGCGAAGTTTGTCGATGAATATCTGGACAAGTTCGACTGGAACCGTTTAAGTCCTTTTGGCGATTGAATATACTGCCTGTATACGTGCACTGTTTTTCGGTTTTGCGGGGACGTATGGGGATCCTCGCCGAAGGGTATGTGCTGTCTGTCTTCAACGGAAGATGTAGTCACATTTCTGGCATTGCGACAGGTCATATTCTCTGTCGCTTCGATGACAGGTGCCTGACCATTGGCAGATGCTTTGCAGAATGGGAATGACAGATATGCCTGTGTTGGTCAATGTATATTTGATGCGAGGAGAATTTTCATTGTACTGTTTGCGGTCGAGAATATCATCGGCCAGCAGTTCCTTGAGTGTTGCAGCGAGAACGGTGTCGGTGATATTCATCATTTCACGACGGATTTCGTTGTAACGCAAATGTTTTTTCGGCAAGAACGTATATGATGCGCGATTTCCATTTGCCACTGAAAATATTCAATCCATATTCCAGCAAATAGCGGATTTCCTTTTTCAGTTTCGGTACATACATTTTTCTTTTCTCCTGATCAGGGTTTCATATTTCTTATGATAGCCAGATAGTATCAATCGTAAAATGTACTTAATGAACGATTATTCACTGATAAATAATAAGTGACTAATGAGTTTATAATAATTAATATATTTTATTACTTCAGGTGGGTTCATGAATGAAGTCGGATAAATTTTGTATGAACGGAATATGAAATGGATGTGAAAGCAGACTTGCAGATTATAATGAAAATAAAGGTGGAAAACCGGAATGCCATTGCTAGGGTCTATTCCGATTTTCGGGAACGTTTCTTAAATTGATCGTGGAATGAAAATCCGGCACGTGAAAGTGCCGGATTTTTTTGTTGTGCAAGGTTGAGGGCTAGAGAATCTCGGAAGCATAATCGGCAAGACGTGAACGTTCGCCACGGGCCAGCATGACATGCCCGCTGTGTTCCCAGCCACGGAAACGGTCGACGACGTAAGTCAGGCCGCTTGATCCTTCTGTCAGATACGGTGTGTCGATCTGGGCGATATTGCCGAGGCAGACGATTTTGGTCCCGGGACCTGCACGGGTGATGAGGGTTTTCATCTGTTTGGGGGTCAGGTTCTGTGCTTCGTCGATAATCAGGAATTTGTTGACGAAGGTCCGGCCACGCATGAAGTTGAGGGACTTGATGGAAATGCGTGAACGAATCAGCTCCTGGGTTGTGGCGCGTCCCCATTCACCCGCATCATTGTCCGATTTGGAAAGGACTTCCAGATTGTCGTCCAGCGCGCCCATCCAGGGAGACATCTTTTCTTCTTCCGTACCGGGCAGAAAACCGATATCTTCGCCGACCGGAATGGTGACGCGGGTGACGATGACTTCGTTATAGCGTTTCATTTCCAGTACCTGGGCCAGTCCCGCAGCCAGTGCGAGAAGTGTCTTGCCGGTACCGGCCTGGCCGACGAGCGTCACGATATCGATATCCGGGTTCATCAGGATGTTGAAAGCGAAGTTCTGTTCCCGGTTGCGGGCAGTAATGCCCCAAACGTTGTTTTTGCCGTGGGTATAGTCGTGAAGTGTTTGCAAGACAGCCGTTTTGCCTTCAATGCTTCTGACCTGTGCCTGAAAGGGAGTTTCTCCCGCTTCCGGTTCGAGGTAGACAAACTGGTTGACGACCATAGAGGGAACCATTGGACCATTGATGCGATATAAAGTCTGGCTGACGCCATGATGGTCGTTTTCCTGCCAGGTCTCGATATTCTTGCCGTGTTTTTCCCAGAAATTCGAAGACAGTTGCAGCGTACCGGTGTAAAGCAGGTCGGAGTCTTCCAGAACCTGATCGTTGAAATAGTCTTCCGAAGACAATCCGAGTGCGCGGGCCTTGATACGCATGTTGATGTCTTTGGAAACCATGACGATGGCACGTCCGGGATGCTCGGCGATCAGTGTCATCATGACACCGAGTATCTGGTTGTCCGCCTTGTCCGATGCCAGGTTTTTCGGCAGGGGACTGGCTTCCATTTTCGTCTGGAAGTAGAGGTGCCCCAGTGCTTCCCGGTTGCCCAGTTTGTTCAGGGGAATGCCCTGTGTCATCAAAACGCTTTCGTCGACATCTGCGACGAGCTGATCCAGTGTTCGGTTAACCTGACGGACATTTCTTGCCACATCTGACATGCCGTGCTTGTGATTGTCCAGTTCCTCCAGCGTGATCATCGGCAGGAAAATGTCGTGTTCCTCGAAGCGGAAAAGGGAGGTAGGATCATGCATCAGGACATTGGTGTCCAGTACAAACAGTTTGGTTTCCCCGGACTGGCTGGCCGCACGGCTCAAGGGTGACTGTAATGTGGTTTCGACCAGTTTCTTGCGGGGAGGGCGTGGTAGCAGTTTGGCCGTGGAAAGAGCTCGTCCTTTTGCGGTTGCTACTGCTTTTTCCGTCGCTGCCGTTTTTACGGAAGCAGCCTGTCTGGATGTTTTACCGGCAGCCGGTTTTGCCGTTGCCGCGACCTTCTTTTCCCAGGGAGTGGCATTTGCCGGTAATCGTGTCGCAGTGGCCTCTTTTCTGGTGATCATATCGGCGGGTTTGGTTGGCATTTTCGGTAGTGGCATCAGATCCTCGTTTCGTTTGATGGTGTTTGCGTCACAATGTATTCATGTTCCCGTTTCCTGATAACGTTTTGAGACGACAGTTGGTTGGAACCAGCTTTTCGGCGGTCAGGAGAAAGACTGGTCGAGCTGGCGTGCCGCTTCCAGGATTTCCTCGATATGGCCGGCTACTTTCACTCCACGCCATTCTTTCACCAATTGTCCGTTCCGGTCAATGAGGAAAGTGCTGCGTTCGATGCCGCGGCCGACTTTTCCGTAACGGGTTTTGGTTTTCATCACATTGAAGCGGTTGCAAATCAATTCTTCCGGATCTGAAATCAGTGTGAAGGGCAAATCGAATTTTCTGGCGAAATTTTCATGTGATCTGAGACTGTCGCGACTGATTCCAACAATTTCAGTATTGGCTTTCAGAAATTCGGGATAGTGGTCACGAAAATCGATACTTTCTGCCGTGCAGCCCGGCGTATTGTCCTTTGGGTAAAAATAGATCACCAGATTTTTGCCCTTGTAGTCCGACAGCCTGAACGGCCGGATGGTCGCCTCGGCAGTGAAATCGTCGATGATCTGGTTAAGCTGGATCGTTTCTTCTGACATGGTTGTTTTCTCTTGTTGTTTCCAGTAAAAAGATATGAACCGTGAAAAGCCATATCCGGTCAAAAAACGCTATGGTGGAAGTGTAACCGTTTTTTACTGGTTTATCTCTTCCATGATGATGGCCAGCAGGGCGTTCCGTTCCTCGGCAAGTATCAGGTTGTATGTGCCGCAAGCCGCACGGTTGTTCATGCATTCAATGATGATGCCATGATTCAGCAGGGTGAAAGTCCAGCCGGTCGGGATATTGTGCATTTGTGGCCCGGTGCCTAACAGGACAATATCGGGTTTGTGTTTTTTCAGGGCGATGAGATCATCGACGGTCAGATTTTCAAAGGTTCTGACGTGCCAGGATTCCGGTTTCTTGTCAGGGGTGACGATCAGGCTGTTGTGGTAAACCGTACTGCCGATGACGATTTCACGATCCTGATATGAGGAAACGGTTTGCCGGTTGCCGGTATTTTCAGGTTCGATATTCATGTATGGGATGGTGACGTGTCTTGAAGGAGTGGGTTGCACGTTACAAAAGCGGGGCAATCCATTTTTTTCTTACCTAAATCGTTATAAAGTGATAGGCTTATCAATTTAGCAGTTCCAGTCCAGATTCAGGATCAGGTATTGATCAGAATGATATATTGTCTTGTAACAAAGGGCACCATCCTTTAACACATTCCGGGAGCACAAAATGCACCTCATACACAAATCGAAAAAACTGTCCAATGTTTGCTATGACATTCGCGGACCCGTTCTGGAAAGAGCGCGGGAAATGGAAGCGGAAGGTCAGAAAATCATCAAACTGAATATTGGCAATGTCGGTGTATTCGGTTTCGATCCTCCTGATGAAATCGTGCGTGACATGATCAAGAACATGATAAATGCCGCGCCTTATTCGGATTCGAAAGGGATGTTCGCTTCCCGGAAGGCGATCATGCAGTATACCCAGCAAAAGAATATCGAGGGAGTAACCATTGACGATATTTATATCGGCAATGGCGCATCGGAACTGATCGTCATGAGCATGCAGGCGTTGCTGGACAATGGCGATGAGGTACTGGTACCGACACCGGATTATCCTCTGTGGACGGCTGCCGTCACACTAGCCGGTGGGAAGGCCGTTCATTATCTGTGCAATGAGGAAAAGGACTGGATGCCCGATCTTGCGGATATCGAGGCGAAAATCACTCCGCATACGAAGGCGATTGTCGTCATTAATCCGAATAACCCGACTGGTGCGCTGTATCCGGACGAATTGCTGAAGAAAATCGTTGATCTTGCCCGTGAACATCAGCTGATCGTGTTCGCCGATGAAATCTATGACAAGTGCCTCTATGACGGCGCAACGCATACATCCATTGCTTCTCTGGCGAATGATGTGCTGTTCATTACCATGAATGGCTTGTCGAAGAATTACCGTTCATGTGGTTATCGGGTCGGCTGGATGGTTGTGTCCGGAGAAAAGAGGTATGCCCGGGACTACATTGTCGGACTGGACATGCTTTCATCCATGCGCCTGTGTTCGAATGTACCTGGCCAGTTCGCCATCCAGACAGCACTGGGAGGATATCAGAGCATCAATGATCTGGTTGCACCGGGCGGCAGGCTGACTCGCCAGCGCGATCTGGCTCACAGGTTGCTGACTGAAATACCGGGAGTTACCTGTGTGAAAGCGAATGCATCGCTTTACATGTTCCCGAAACTGGATCCGGAAATTTATCCAATCGAAGATGACAGGCAATTCGCTTATGAACTTCTGGAAAGAGAAAAAGTGCTGATCGTTCAGGGAACAGGATTCAACTGGATCGCGCCTGATCATTTCAGGGTTGTTTTCCTGCCGAATTCGGATGATCTGACGCATGCCATCGAGCGGATTGCACGTTTTCTTGAATATTGCCGCAAGAAATTCGGGACAGAAGAACTCGCCATGAAAAAGTACGGAACAAAAATCCGTCGGGAAAAGGAATTGAGAGTCGTTTGAAACATTAATCATTTTGAACAGGAAATATGAAGCCGGTTAAAGTTGGAATTCTGGGTTTGGGAACAGTCGGTTCCGGTACCTTCAATGTGTTGAAACGGAACCAGAAAGAAATCAGGGGGCGGGCAGGCCGTGGTATCGAAGTGGTCATGGTGGCTGACCGGAACGTGGAAATGGCGCGCCGGATCGTCAATGGTGATTGCGAAGTGGTTTCCGAAGGTGATCTGCTGGTGAACAATCCTGATGTCGATATCGTTGTCGAACTGATCGGCGGATATGGTGTTGCTAGGGATTTCGTTCTCAAGGCCATTGCCAATGGCAAGCATGTGGTGACTGCCAACAAGGCATTGCTGGCGCTGCATGGTAACGAGATCTTCGAGGCGGCACAAAACAAGAAAGTGATTGTGGCTTTTGAGGCGGCTGTTGCGGGCGGTATTCCGATCATCAAGGCATTGCGTGAAGGCCTGACAGCCAACCGGATCGAATGGATCGCCGGTATTATCAACGGAACAACCAATTTCATTCTTTCGGAAATGCGTGAGAAGGGATTCGATTTCGATACGGTTCTGAAAGAAGCTCAAAAACAGGGGTATGCCGAATCAGACCCGACTTTTGATATCGAAGGATTCGATGCCGCGCACAAGGCGACTATCATGTCGGCTCTGGCGTTTGGTATTCCTGTCCAGTTCGACAAGGCTTATGTCGAGGGCATTACCAAACTGGAAGCCATTGATATCAAATATGCCGAACAATTGGGGTATCGTATCAAGTTGCTGGGTATCACCAAGCGAATGGAAAACGGTATCGAATTGCGTGTCCATCCGACACTGATTCCATCTAAACGCCTGATTGCCAATGTGGAAGGAGCCATGAACGCCGTGCTGGTCAACAGCGATGCGGTAGGCGCTTCCCTGTATTATGGCAAGGGAGCCGGTTCGGAACCGACAGCCTCGGCAGTGATTGCCGATCTGGTCGATATTGCACGGCTTGAATCAGTCAATCCGGAGCACAGGGTTCCGCATCTGGCATTCCAGCCTGATGCTTTGGCCAATACACCGATTCTGCCGATGTCCGAAGTGACGACCAGTTATTATCTTCGTATGCAGGTGAAAGATCAGCCGGGGGTTCTTGCCGATATCACACGGATACTGGCCGATCTGAAGATTTCAATCGATGCATTCCTTCAGAAGGAGCCGATGGAAGGAGAAACGCTGGTCGATATCATTATCCTGACGCATTTGACACAGGAAAAAAATATGGATGCTGCGATTGAAAAAGTGGAAAATTTATCCACAGTCATGGGAAAAGTGACAAAAATCCGACTGGAAGAATTGATGTAATGTCATTCTTGAATTAGTCTGGCAATATGAAAGGATTGGCTGAGAGCAGATGCTGATCGATGAATACGACAAAACCGGCTAGTTACTTTTGGGAGATCGCCATGTTCAATAAAATCATGATTCCGACTGACGGTTCGGAACTTTCGACGGCAGCAGCACTGGAGGGTGTTGTATTTGCGGCGGATAACGGATCTGAGGTTATCGGTGTCTATGTTGCACCGGAATATCAATATCCGGTTTATGTTGAAATCATTCCGCCCACTTATCCTATTGAAGAAGAATACAATGCGCTGATGCGCAAGGTCGGGATGGAATATCTGCAGCCGATGCAGAAGGCGGCACAGGAAGCGGGTGTCAAGTTTTCCAGTCTGATTCTTTTTTCCAATTCGGCAGGTTCCGCTATTGCGGAAGCGGCACAGGAACAGAAGTGTGATCTGATTTTCATGGGGTCTCATGGCCGCTCCGGTCTCGGTCAGCTCTTGCTGGGCAGTGTGACGACCAAGGTATTGAATCTGTGCCAGATTCCGGTTCTGGTTCATCATATCCGCAAGAAAAAATAAAT
>CAZRQR010000052.1:0-11758 GCA_964602435.1 uncultured Oxalobacter sp. | reverse complement strand
TGCAGTACGGAGGAAGAAGGCCAGTTCGCCTTAATCCTGTTATTCCGGACAACACCTGCACCGCCCGCCACGCCAATACTTCCGACAGTGCCCGCATTGCTGACGGCTGCGCCATTCGCATCTTCCAACGTATTGCCGGACAGCGCCTCAACCTGTATCGTTTCCCGTTCCTGTCCGCTCCCGACCGTCACCCTTTCCACCCTGAACACCGTCAGGTCGGAAGAAAAAACGGCCGCGAGCGCCAGAGAAAAAGAGGAGAATAACGGCAACGGAAAAAATTCCTCTTCGACATGTCGTTTCCTGTGTAAATACATCGATACGCACAGGAAACACCGTCACTTCACCATCCCGGCCTGTCTTGCCGCCATGCCGCAGACGACACCAGCCGGACAGCCCCCTTCAAACATTCCACATACCCGGAAAGCCCCCCTGCCGCCCTGCGGACAACCCCGTCCGCAGACGGAAGCGGGAAAACGCCTGCAAAAACCCGAAAACGCGGCCATTCCCTTTTCCCCCGCCGCCCCGGCATGAAGGCAACGGCAGGGACAGGATCAGGGTTTCACGACGATCTTCAGGACAGGATCCATCTCCGACGTGAGCCTTTTAAAGGCATGCTGAAGCCCGTCAAGCGGCAAGATATCCGTGACGTATTTCTCTGGATCGATCACACCCTGCGCAATCAGGTCAATCGTTTCGCGGAATTCCTTTTCCGTACAGGAAACACTGCCGATCAGGCGGATTTCACGAAGCACGGCCCGGTTGAGTTCGAAACGGATATCGGGACTGATGGAATTGCCGATCATGACGACCGTTCCGCCGGGCTTGACCCCATCCATGCAAGCAGACAGGGCATCGACGGCGCCCACCACCTCGAAAGCGATATCGAAACCGCCTTCCGAAGCGTCCTGCATGATTCGCGCCCGGTCGGGCTCGTTGCCATCGAAATACAGGTCGAAATCACCGATTTCACGCGCCTTGGCGATGCGCCGGTCATTGATTTTCGACAGCGCGACCACGGAAGCCCCCGCCTTTCTGGCCAGCCCCCCGATCATCTGGCCGATAATGCCGTCCCCCACGACAAGCACCCTGTCACGGAGTTTGAGTCCCGATTTGATCACGGCATGCCAGGCGACCATCAGGGGATCGATCAGACCAGCCGCGACATCCGAAACAGCATCCGGCAACTTGTAGGCATTTGACGCCTTGCCGACGAAATATTCGGCATAGGCGCCGTTGCAGACGAAGCCGATATAATTCGTGCCGTTGACGTCGCGGCACAGCTGTTCCTGTCCGCTTCTACACATATCGCACTGTCCGCAATACAGATTGGCCCAGAAAACGACACGATCCCCGACCGCAAACCGGCTGTCGCCCGGATCGACAACCACCCCGCAGAACTCGTGTCCCATAATGAAATCCCCCCGGTTCTCCCCCCATCCTCGGCCGGTCTTCCACATATGGATATCGCTGCCGCACACGCCGCATGCGGATACCCTGATCATGATCTCCCCCTTCCCGACCTCAGGAACGGGAACGGACTTGACCGTAACGTGTCCAGGCCCGTCCAGAACGGCGGCCTTCATGAATTTCTGCATCTGTTTTTCTCCATACGATGATTCAAACCGCTTCGGCCTGCGGGCGAGGGAGAACGGCGGTCCGTTCCGCCCCGCCCGCCATTGCGTCACAAAGCGTTTTCCAGAATGCCGGCGACGATCTCCCTGGTATAGACCCCGGCGAGACCGAACGCCTGCGCATTCGTCAGGACATTATCGACAATGGCAGGCAAATCCTTTTCCCCGATACCCAGCTGCGAAAGCCGCGTCGGCGTCCCGATCCGGTTGAACCAGTTTTCCAACGCCACAATGCCTTCTTTCGGTGTGGAAAGACCGAATATCCTGTTCGCGAAACGCTCGAACTGTCCCGGGTTTTTCGGGGAATACCACTTCATCCAAGCGGGCATGACGACCGATAGGCCGGCGCCATGCGGCACGTTGTACAACGCCGACAGGCTGTGCTCGATCATGTGATTGGGATAGCTGTATCCGGACGTGCCCGTCAGGGTCATGCCATTCAACGCCATGGTCGCCGCCCAGGCGAATTCACCACGCGCATCGTCGTTTCCGGGATTGTCCAGCAGGATTTCCGTCGTCTCGATCACGGTATTGATGACGGATTCGACGATTCTCGACGGAAAATGCGGCTGGACGCTCGCCGTGAAATATCCCTCGATCGAATGCGCGATGATGTCCGAGGCCGAATAGACGAGATAATCTTTCGTGACGCTTCTCATCAGGGCAGGATTGATGACCGACACCCGCGGGAAAAGCGGTTCCGCAGCGATGAAAAGTTTCTGCCGAGTTTCCTCATTGGTCACGACGCCGGTCGGATTCATCTCGCTGCCCGAAGCCGCCATCGTGATCACGTCATAAACCGGCAGCGCCCTTTCGATAACGCCCTTGCCGACGAACAGATCCCATACATCGCCATCGTATAACGCACCGGCGGCAATCGCTTTCGCGCTGTCCAGCACGGAACCGCCCCCCACACTCACGATCGCCTCGATCCCGTTGGCGCGCACCGATTCGATGGCACGGCGCACCGTTGAGATAACGGGATTGCTGACGATCCCGCCGAATCCGGTCACTTCGATCCCCCGCTCCCCGAGACTTCCCGCAACCGTATCGAAAAGCCCGCTCCGTTTGATACGGTCGCTTCCATAGCACAGCATGACTTTCCGGATACCGTCGGCGGCAACATACTGCCCGAGCAGCTTCTCCTTGTCCCGTCCGAATTCGATCCGGGTCGGATTGTAAAAAGTGAAATCGTCCATATATCCCCTATCTGTTTCAGAAATCCGGCTTCCGGCCCGTGGCGGATTCACGGCGCCCTGCCGGACACACGCTTTGCCCCCACTGGCTTTCGCCGGCCGGAAAACCATCGTCACAGACAGCAGTATAAAAGCGCAGAAAATCCCCTTGAAGACACGATTCTTCCATATTCTTGCCCGATTCTCTCATACCTTCCCACCCGCCGCCGCTCCCCCCGAACAGCGTACGCCGCCCCGCTTTTCCCCCGCCGGACGGCCTGCACCTTCAAAAAACGGCAGCTCCCCTGTAACATGACACCATCAAGGAGAAAGACATCATGGACAACTTCACTTACTACAATCCCACCCGCATCATCTTCGGCCGGGGCGAGGAAAACCATGTCGGCGACCGCATCCGCCGCCTCGGCGGCACCAAAGTCCTGATCCATTACGGCAACGCCTCGGCCATCAAATCCGGACTCATCTACCGCGTCACCTCCTCGCTGGAACGGGCGGGCATCACTTCCGTCCCGCTGGGCGGCGTGCGCCCCAACCCGCGAAGTGGCCGTGTTCTCGACGGCATCGAACTGTGCCGGAAAGAAAACGTGGACTTCATCCTCGCCGTCGGCGGCGGCAGCGTCATCGACTCGGCCAAAGCCATCGCGCTGGGCGTGCCCTATGACGGCGACTTCTGGGACTTTTTCGACGGCAAGGTCTTCCCCGCCGCCGCCCTACCGGTCGGCGCCATCCTCACTGTCGCCGCGGCCGGCAGCGAATCCTCCCCCGTCACCGTCATCACACGGGAAGATGGCCTGGTCAAGCGTCCCTATTCCAGCGACTGCATCCGGCCCGTCTTTTCCATCCTGAACCCGGAACTCACCACCACCCTGCCGCCCTACCAGACTGCATCCGGCGCGACCGACATGATGGCCCACATCATCGAACGCTACTTCACCAACACCCCCGGCGTCGAACTGACCGACCGGATGTGCGAATCCGTCCTGCTGGCCATCCGTTCCGAAACCCTGCGCGCCCTGAAAAATCCGGACGACTACGATGCACGCGCCAACCTCATGTGGGCCTCCACCATCGCACACAACGACATCTGCGGTGTCGGTCGCGAACAGGACTGGGCCAGCCATGCGCTCGAACACGAACTGTCCGCCCTGTACGACTGCCCGCACGGCGCGGGACTGGCCGTCATCCTGCCCGCCTGGATGGAATACGTCATGGAACACGACATCAACCGCTTTGCCCAGTTCGCCCTGCGCGTCTGGGGCTGCGAAATGGACTTCGCCCATCCAGACGTCACCGCCCGCGCTGGCATCCGCGCCTTCCGGGCCTTTTTGCGGCTGATCGGCATGCCCACCAGCTTCGCCGAAATCCGCGCCCGCGAAGACGACATCCCCGTCCTGCTCGAAAAACTCCGGATCGGCAGCAACACCATCGGTTCCTTCGTCAAACTCGACATCAACGACTGCGAGAAAATTTACCGGCTGGCCTGCCGTTCCCCGCTGGCACCATAAAAGCAGGCCACCATGCCCGCCGTCCGCCACTGCGCGGACGGCAGCGGCGACTTCCCACGGGCGGTACAGGCTTATCCTCGTTTTCTGTGGACAAATCCGTGAACAGCGCCATACCCCCCGTATTTTCATTCACTTGCCCGCCCTGCCTTTCCAAAAGGCAGGCAGCCGGTTCCGTACCGCACTGGACAAGGCACAAAAGACATGAAATCCAAGCATGCCCCGAAAAACATACCGCTCCCGGCAACGGAATACCGGATACTTCCCGCCTGTCGAAAAGGGGGATGGTTTCTGGAAACCATCCCCCCTTCTTCTCTTGCGCAAACACCTCTCATTTCAGCGGCATATCCCTCACGCCATCCGGCCATGCCTCATCTCATCCATCCAGAGCCGCCACAGCCGCCTTTTATACGGCCCCTTCATCCCGTTTCCCTGTCCGGCGCAGCCACAGGAACGCCGCCAGCAAACGGCGCGACACGCCGGGTATCGTCACCTCTCTCAAAACGCTGTGCCAGTTCATTTCCACGACGCTCACCATCGTCACCGCCTTCATCGACAACCGGCTGGCAGGAAACGGACGCCGGAAAATCTGACGCCGTAATCCCCCAGCTTTTTCTTTCCCGCAACCGTCCATCCTGCTATCATTCATGGTTGAAAGTGCAGGCTTTTTCTTCGACTTTTTCAAGAGGCAATTCATGCAAGTCAAAAAACAGACAAAAAGCGGATGGAAACACTATGCGACCCTGCTGGTTTTCGTCCTGCTGAGCGCACCGACCGGAATGGCTTCCGCAGGTCCGGCGGAAGATGCCGCCAAAGGCATCGCGTTTTACGAAACGAAGCATTATCAGGATGCCCTGCCCTATCTGCAAAAAGCGGCCGAAGCGGGCGACACCAAGGCCCAGCTCTATCTAGGCAACATGTACCGTGAAGGTCTGGGGGTCAAAAAGGACTATGCCAAAACCATCCCTTGGTTCGAAAAAGCGGCCAATGCCGGCAACGCCCGTGCACAGACCTATCTCGGCATCGCATACAGTGAAGGCCTCGGCACCGATCCCGATTACGAAAAGGCGGCACAATGGTTCCTGAAAGCGGCGCAACAGAATCACGGCCCGGCCCAGACGCTCGTCGGCGTCATGTATTACAAGGGCATGGGCGTCGAACAGAGCTTTCCGGAAGCGAAAAAATGGCTTGAAAAGGCATCCGCCAATGGCGAACGGGATGCACAATCGTTTCTCGGCCTGATCTATCTCGACAACAGCGAGGAAAACGACCCGGCCAGAGCCGTGGAACTGCTGACCAGGGCGGCCGACCAGAACGAACCACTGGCCCAGACCATCCTCGGCATCATGTACATCCAAGGCAAATACGTCAAACAGGACTACACCAAAGCCGAAGCGCTCCTGACCAAGGGCGCCGAAGCGAACAACGTCGATGCCGCCACCTTCCTCGGCAACATGTACTATCGCGGGCAGGGGGTCAAAAAAGACAAGGACAAGGCCATCAAATGGCTTGAAAAGGCAGCCGTCCGCGGCGACGTCGATGCACAGGAACTCCTGTACCGCGTCCATCATGCCAAACCCGGCGAATGGGACAACTGATTTTTCCCCGTCCACATGAAAAAAACGTTCCCGTGCGGAACGCTTTTTTCATGTGCCGGTCAGGCCGCCCTTCAAGGTGCCGTGAAACCCCGGCCCAACCGCCGCTTCCCCTTTTCCGCCGCCCGGCTATCCGGGGAAAAACGCCTGCCTCGCCCGTATTCCATCTTTCCGGCTCCCGCTCTACCCGGTACGCTTACTCCCGTTTTCTGTGAACAAGTCCATGAAAAAGAAAAATATTCCCTTGCTTATCAGCGGCTTGTCCGTCGTGCCCGTTTTCACGGCATTCCATCGTCTTCATCGCTTGTCCCGCATTCGATCCTGCTCAAGCGAAACGCCCTTTCTTGCGCTGGAACATAAACCGGACAAAACCCGAAAAATCGCAACAAGGCCGTTTTTCCGCTTCCTATAATCGGACTTGTTTCAACCATCCGGGAGGACAGACATGACCGATTTCAGCACGCAACATTTCCGGCCGGACAGTGGCTCGATGACGTGCTCGCCTGCGCCACCCGCGACATCACCCCGGACCTTCGCCTCGGATGGCATGCGTGACTGGAACATACCGACCTTTCGATCAGCTGCCACTGCCTGAAATCGGACGCCAATGCATGGATGGCCGGACTGCACGGCCAGATGACCGCAACCGTCTCACGAAGCGATTACGACTTTTCCATGGAAGGCGACCGGGTGACCGACAAACGGACGGAATACGGCTTTTTCGCCATATACGGCACAGCCGATCTGCGCTGGAAGAGAAAATACATGCACGGCGACACGGCGACACAGCCGACCGTCGCACTCGGCATCCTGCAGAACCTCCGCGACGGGCATGTCGATTCCGGATTCACCTTCGCCAGCAACCGCTATACCGCCAGCCTCACCGAAGACCGGACAACGGGTACCGTCGATGCAGGCATCCGATTCACCCGTAACAATACATCCGGCGCCATCCACTACAACGGCGAATACGGCAGCCACTTCCGCGACCACATCGTCTGGGCCGAATTCGGCATGACCTTCTGACCTGCCTAGGGTGCTCTGGCGCCGCACCCTTCCTTGTCCGGACTTTGCGTCGCCCCGTGCGGGCTTCCGCCGTCTCCGCACGGGGCGACGCCAATGCACATGCGGCACTCGACATGATGTATTTTCCGGCAAAGGCGTGAAAGAAAATCCGGAAAACGCCGTCGAATGACTGGAAAAGGCGGCCATCGCAGGCGATACCGACGCACAGGCCACACTGAACGATCTGCTCGACAACGAACGGACGGACGATACTGGATAGCGGCCATGAAAAGCGGACGTGCATGCCCGTCCCCCATCCTTTCCGGCCGCATTCTCCGGTCATGACGTCTCTCACCTGAAAATACGGCACATCCGCCGGATTTTTCCTCGATCCGCCCGGCACGCCCGATGGACGCAACCGCTTCCTTCCGGCTTCCACGCCATTGCCGGCATTCGCATGAAAAACCCTGCCTTCCTTCCGGGAAACCGGGCAAAAGAGAAAAAGCGCCGTTTCCCCCGTCAGGCCGAAACAGTCTTTTCCTGCCGGAAAACGACAGCGCCGCAAAGCCTGCACAGGCCATGAACGGCCCCTACCCTACACCGGCACGAACAGGTAGAGCACGATCCCCAGTGCGCCGGTCGCCAGTATGATATGAACGGGACCGACTTTTTTCCATTTGCGCAGAACAAACAGGGCCACGCAGAAAATGGATACGGCGACCCAGTCCGTATGGTCCAGATCTGCGGCCGACGGCAAGGTTTCCGTATGCCAGAACGCCAAAAACAGGATGGTCAGCCCTGCCAGCGCGATCATGGAGACCACGGCCGCGCGCAACTGCAACAGCACGTTTCGCACGATCCTGAAATTCCTGAAACGGTAATAGGCGAAGGCCAGCGTCAGCACGATCAGGCAGGAAGGCAGCACACATCCGAACGTAGCGACAATCGCCCCCGGCAATCCGGCGATCCTGAGACCGACGAACGTGGCCGAATTGATGGAAATCGGCCCCGGCGTCATCTGGGAAATCGTGATGATGTCGGAAAATTCCGCCATCGACAGCCAGGGATGCACCTCCACCACCTGTTGCTGGATCAGCGGCATGGCAGCATATCCGCCGCCGATGGAAAACAGGCCGATCCGGAAAAAACTCCAGAACAGTTCGACGTAAATCATGCGTCATCCTCCCGTTCCTGCCCTTCCTGCCGCCGGCGCCGGTATTCCTCTTTTTTCCTGAAACGGATCTTCCGGAGACGCTCGCCGTACAGCGTATCGATCACCCCGACCGCACCGCACACGATGATGACCGCAAACACATTGACATCGAAAAAGAACGCCGCGGCAAACGAACCGGCCACGATGACATAAGGCATGATCCGCTTGCGGGACAGCACGTTTTTGCCCATCGTGATGACCACATCGAGAATGATCGCCGCAACCCCGGCCTGCATGCCCTTCAGGGCCAGCACGACATATTCGTTGTTTCTGAAAGCGGTATAAAACATCGACACGAACGACAGAACGATCAGCGGCGGCAGCACCGTCCCGAAAACCGTCACCACTACCCCCCAAAACCCGGCCAGCCGGTACCCGAGCAGAATCGATGCGTTGATGGCGATCGAACCGGGCGCCGACTGGGCGATGGCCGTCAGATCCAGCATCTCGTTCTCGTCGAGCCACTGTTTCTCCCGGATGAACTTGCGGCGCATCAGCGGGACGATGATGAATCCGCCGCCCACCGTAAACGCGCTCAGCTGGAAAGTGGCGATAAAAAGATCCCAGTAAAACCTTTTGTCCCTGACTATCAATACCCTTCTTCCTTTCAACGACTCCTGCCTGCCGTACCGGCAGACGGGCAGATATTCCGGTCAGCTGCAAAAAACGCCATGCATCCTCTCGCCCTCGGCAAAAAGAGTCCTTTTGCATCACAAAATCCGGCAGTACCAATATGTACCATAAAATGATGCCTGCACCTGCGTTTGTTCCTCCTGCAGGCCCCACTGAAAGCGAAAGACGCATCCCGCGTTGCGTCCCTGCAAAAACACCGGCCGCCCGGAAATTCACGGAACAATGCCATTCATTCATTTCCAGCAAAAAAATACTGCGACGTTACCGTTTTTTCAACGGAAATGCCTGAAATCGCCGTCATTGTACTTTTCACGTCAATTGAAAGAGATTTCTGTATTTTGTCACCCAGATGACACAAAAATACTTTGAACCGGCAAAAAGCCCTGCTATCATTGCGTCCGTTTCCAACCTGCCCTGCATTGTGAGTTAAACAGGTATGCCGAAAAACGTGAGCCGCAAAAGAAGAAATATCCTTCCTTGGATCGTCGCCGTTCTGACCCTGATTCTGATCATCATCAGCAAAACCGCCTATGCCGCCGCTGATGACGGCTTCAGGCAGTGCATGCAGCATTACCAGAACCGCCAGTTCGGCGAGGCGCTCTCCTGCTTTGAAAAGGCGGCCGCTTCCGGCAATGCCGAAGCGCAATCCATGATCGGCGTGCTTTACTTTCAGGGCAACGGCGTCAGAAAAAATGACGCCGAAGCGGCAAAATGGTTCGAAAAAGCCGCACTTGCCGGCGAACCCGATGCCCAGACGTTCATGGGCGTCATGAGTCTTGAAGGCCGTGGGATGCCGAAAAACGAGAAAAAGGCATTCGAATGGTTCGAAAAAGCCGCGGAAAACGGTGAAAGCAATGCACAGAACTACCTCGGCACCGCCTACATGAACGGTCAGGGAACGGTCAAAGACGTCGGAAAAGCCGTTCACTGGTTCACCCGTGCCGCCGAATCGGGCGACAAACACGCCCAGAAAATCCTTGGCGCGCTCTACCTCAACGGCCATGAAGGCGTCTCCAAAGACACTTCCAGAGCACGCTTCTGGCTGCAAAAAGCGGCCGATCAGGGCGATGCGGATGCGGGCGAACTGCTGAAACAGATCAACTGACGGACGACCCGCCCCTTCACAACAGAAGCCGTCCCCCGACAGAGTATTTCGCCCTTCCCCGTCTTCCTGTATGCCAGCTTTCCGCCGCAATACGCAAACGGGCCCTGCAGGATATTTTCCGAACGGACGGGGCGAGCGCCCCCTCATGGCCATCCGGCACTGCCGCTACGCCATCGAACATGGCGCAATCGCCTGCACCGACATTGACTCGTCCGAAAAAATGCTGAAACAGGCCCACCGGCGAAACGGTTCCTTCTGGACGGAATACCGCTGCATGGCCATCGAGAACTTCGAATTCGAACCGGAAACCTACGACGTCGTCATCAGCTCGCTGGCCTTCCACTACATCGAATCCTTCGGTGACCTCTACGCCAGAATCCACCGTACGCTCACTCCCGGCGGCACGTTCGTCTTTTCCATCGCACACCCCGTCTATACCGCTAGCTGCCCCCAGCAATGGATCACCGACGAAAACGGTAGGAAACTGCACTGGCCCATCAACCGCTATTTCGACGAAGGCAAGCGCGACGCCATCTTCCTCGGACAGCAGGTCACCAAATACCACCGGACACTGGTCACCGTCATCAACGGCGCCATCGCCGCCGGCTTCACCCTGACGGGTCTTGCCGAACCCGAACCGGAAAAAAACCTACTGGAAACCGTCCCCGGCATGATCGACGAACCCGCCGCCTCGCCATGCTGATCGTCTCGGCCATCAAGAACCGCTGAATGCCGGAACCACTTCCCGGACGGGACGGAAAGAAACATCCACAAGCGGACAGTTCCGGACCGTCGCAACCAGTTGCATGCCGGATACGGTATTGCCGCTGACAGCCGCCCCCTTACAATACAGGCATGTGCCCCCGTTACGGCCGGTGCATCATTCTTTTTCCGGCCTGTCGTCCACAAAACAGAAAGCCGACCTGATACGGGCCATCGCCGACAAACTCACCGGCGTGTACAAACCGCACGAATACGGCGAAGTCATCCTGCCCCTGACCGTTATCCGCCGTTTCGACTGCATACTGGCCGACACCAAAGCCGCCGTACTCGAAAAATACGCACAGTGCAAAACCCTCGCCATGCCGGAAGCCCTACTCCGCCAGGCATCCGGACACGCCTTCTACAACGTTAGCCGCTTCGACTTCGGCAAACTGCTTGATGACCCCGACAACATCGAAGCCAACTTCCGCGCCTACCTCTACGGCTTTTCCGCCAATGTACGAGACATCATCGAAAAATTCCGCTTCGAAACCCACATCACCACAATGGCTGAAAAAGGCATCCTCTATACCGTCCTGCGCGAATTCACCACCCCGATAGCCGACCAGCACCCCGACCGCATCTCCAATCTCGAAATGGGCTACATCTTCGAGGAAATCATCCGGCGCTTTTCCGAATCGCACAACGCCGACGCCGGACAACACTACACCGCGCGAAGTCATCGAACTGATGGTCAACATCCTTTTTCACGACGACCGTGAAGCACTCGGCGGCAAGAACATCCTGAGAAGCCTTTACGGCCCGGCATGTGGTACCGGCGGCATGCTCTCCGTCGCGGAAGAATACCTGCACCGGCTCAACCCGACCTGCGCCCTGCTGGCCTTCGGGCAGGAACTCAACGACCAGACCTACGCCATCTGCAAGGCTGACATGCTCATCAAGGGCAACGACGCCAGCAACATCCGCGACGGCAACACCCTCTTTACCAGCGACGCTGGCAGCAGTCCTTCCGAAATCCGCAAACACATCATGGAAAACGACCTGCTCGAAGCCATTATCGCCCTGCCCAACGATATCTTCTACAACACCGGTATCGCAACCTACATCTGGGTACTGTCCAACAATAGAGTAAGGGTGCGGGATTGGCCCGCCACC
>CAZRQR010000051.1:0-11830 GCA_964602435.1 uncultured Oxalobacter sp. | reverse complement strand
TGAAGTGAGCGATGCAGTCAGGTCGCCAGCAGCAGGAACCCACCGAAGAGATCAGCGCATTGTGCTCTGACTCCGTAGGAATCTCTCGCCTTCAGGCGGGGGAGGATGTCAAGGCCAGTTTCTGGAATTTGTGATGGCGGGATACATGATTTTGCAAGTGGCAGTGTTGTTTGTCTTGACGATATCTTTGATGGGCGCATTAAAATGATGATTGTGTATCGGTACTGAATGTGGTGCCGTCCGTTTGTTTTCTTTCGGCCGCTGCCTGTCCGAAAACGGCTAGTGCTGACTCTGAATGATTTTTCTTAAGTTTTTCATGAAAAATTCTCCTAAAATGAATTACAGAGACTTTTCAATCGGCTTGACCGGAGGTATCGGAAGCGGCAAGACTTTGGTGGCCGACATGTTCGCCAGTCTGGGCGCTTCCATTGTCGATGCGGATGAAGTTGCCAGAAATCTGACCGCTCCAGGCGGGGAAGGGATTGTGCCGATTCGCAAGGAGTTTGGTTCGCAATTCATCCAGCCGGATGGAGCGATGAATCGCGCTATGATGAGAGAGCATGTTTTTTCGGATGCCGACAAGCGTCTGAAGCTGGAGGCCATACTTCATCCGTTGATCCGGGATGTTTCGCTTCGCAAGGCACTGGAAGCGACAGGGGATTATGTCATTTTTGTTAATCCGTTGCTGGTCGAATTGCCGATATGGCACGGGATGGGAACAAGGATTCTGGTCGTTGATTGTCCGGAAGCGTTACAGGTTCAGCGGGTCATGAAGCGGAACAATATGACTGCCGGACAGGTCAGGGCCATTATGGCTACCCAGGCATCCCGTGAGAAACGGTTAGCGGTAGCCGATGATGTGATTGAAAACGACAAAGGTATCGATGAAGTAGCGCGAAGAGTAGAATATCTGCATGCTGTCTATAAAAAACTGGCGGAAAATTCCGCTTCATGAGTTCGTCAGGTTTGTTTTTTTCGTGCGGTTTGTTCAGAATCGTGGGAATATCGACATTGAAAGAGGCTCACATTGATAATTTACGAATACCCTTTCAACGAACGGGTTCGCACCTTGTTACGACTTGAAGATTTGCATGAAAGATATTCTTTCTTTCTGCATCAGGGACATGCGTTGCAGCATCATGTCGCCCTCACGACGATATTTGAAATGCTGGAGGTCGCGAGCCGTTCCGATCTGAAATCCGATCTGTTGCAGGAACTGGAACGCCAGAAACAGATACTGGCCGGATTCCAGTCGCATCCGAATATCCAGAAGAATGTGCTTGATGACGTATTGCGTGAGATCGACAAGGTCAGTTCAGCCTTGATCAATACACATGGCAAAACCGGGCAGAGTATTCGTGAAAACGAATGGCTGATGAGTGTCCGGGGAAGAACCATTATTCCGGGCGGAGCCTGCGAGTTCGATTTGCCGTCCTATTATGCTTGGCAGCACCGTTCGCCTGATGAACGGGCCAGGGATATTGCCGAATGGTTTTCGCCCATGCAATCGCTGATCAATGCTGTCGGGCTTGTTTTGCGGTTGCTGCGCGCATCGGGCATTCAGTTTAAAATAATCGCTCATTCAGGGAGTTATCAGCAAATGCTGCAGGGAAAAGTGCATCAGATGTTGCGCCTGCAGATTGACTCCAGAACCGGTGCCATACCTGAAGCTTCTGCAAACAAGTACATGCTCTGGATCAGATTCACAAAACAGGATGGCTCACTGAAACCGAAACCGTTTGAGGAAGATATTCCTTGCGAATTAACCTTGTGCTGAAACATGGTCACGATCGTCAAATGCCCGGTATGCGGCAAAGAAGTGGAATGGAAAGAATCCAGCAGATATCGTCCGTTTTGTTCCGAACGTTGCAAACAAATCGATTTGGGTGCATGGGCGGAAGAAAAGTACAAGGTACCTGCCGTTGAGAATGAAAACGGCGAAGATGACGGAGACGCCGGTATAAGGCAGGTCCCGGCGACGAACGGAAATTTGTCTTGATAAGTTGGAATGGTTGGGCAATAATTCCCATTATGAGTAAAACGATTCATTCAGCAGTTATTCTTTTCACCCGCCACTGGCGTTGGCGCAAGCCAAGAGCTTGATATTTCCCCATGCGCTTTTCGTGCGCGCTCTCCATCTGATCTGGACTGGCTCCGAATATTTTCGGCTTTGACCGGATAAAGCACGGATTGATCGTTTCCATTCTCCACACAAATTGCAAAGGGTGATGCCATGTTGCTGATGATAGACAATTACGATTCCTTTACCTATAACCTGGTTCAGTATTTCGGCGAACTGGGGGCGGATGTCAGGACTTTCCGCAATGACGAGATATCTCTGGATCAGATCGAGAAACTGGATCCGGATCATATCTGTATTTCTCCAGGACCTAAAACGCCCTATGAAGCAGGTATTTCCCTTGAGGTGCTGAAACATTTTGCAGGCAGAAAGCCCGTTTTCGGGGTTTGTCTGGGCCATCAGTCCATTGGTGTAGCGTTTGGCGGGAAAATCGTTCGCGCCAAACAGATCATGCATGGCAAGACTTCTTCCGTTTTTCATAATGACAAGGGTGTTTTTGCAGGGTTGCCCAATCCGTTTACGGTGACCCGGTACCATTCTCTGGCCATCGAGAGAGAAAGTCTGCCTGAATGTCTGGAAATAACGGCATGGACGGAAGACGGGGAAATCATGGGGGTCCGCCATAAACAGTATGCCATTGAAGGGGTGCAGTTCCATCCGGAATCCATTCTTTCCGAAAAAGGCCATGCGTTGCTCGAAAATTTTATAGGAAGATAATCATGACAACCATCAAGCCTCAGGAAGCGCTTTTGAGATGTATTGAACATCGCGAAATCTTTCATGATGAAATGCTGTCGCTTTTCCGCAGTATCATGAGCGGTGAAATGTCTCCCCTCATGATTGCAGCCCTTACAGTCGGGCTTCGTGTCAAAAAGGAAACTGTCGGCGAAATTGCCGCTGCTGCGCAGGTCATGAGGGAGTTTTCCCTGAAAGTGAAGGTGAAACATCCTGAAAATCTTCTCGATATTGTCGGAACAGGTGGCGATGGCGCCCATACTTTCAATATCTCGACAGCTTCCATGTTTGTCGCTGCCGCGTGCGGTGCACAGGTGGCCAAGCATGGCAGTCGCAGTGTTTCGTCGTCTTCAGGAAGCGCCGATTTGCTGGAAGCGCTGAATGTCAATATCAATCTTTCTTCGGAACAAATCGCCCGTTCCATCGAGGAAGTCGGTATCGGTTTCATGTATGCTCCCAACCATCATGCTGCCATGAAACATGCCAAGGCGGTACGTGAGGAACTGGGCGTAAAGACAATTTTCAATATTCTCGGACCTTTGACGAATCCGGCTTATGCGGACAACATGATGATGGGCGTTTTCCATCCTGATCTGGTGGGTATCCAGGTCCGTGTTTTGCAAAAAATGGGATTGAAGCGGGCGCTGGTTGTCTGGGGGCGGGACAATCTGGATGAAATTTCTCTCGGGGCCAGTACGCTTGTCGGTGAACTGTCGGACGGGAAAGTCCGTGAATATGACATTCATCCGGAAGATTTCGGTATCAGAATGTATGCCAGCAGGAATTTTCAGGTTGCCAATGCCGAAGAGTCCAGGCGGATCGTTCTGGATACGTTGAACAACAAACCAACTCCGGCGGCAGATATCATTGCCCTGAATGCCGGTGCTGCCTTGTATGCTGCAGGAAAGGCAAGATCTATCGCCGACGGTCTGGCAAAAGCAAGGGCCGCAATCGAGTCGGGAGCTGCCAGAACAAAGCTGGATCAGTTCGTCGGGTTTACGCAGTCAGTCGGACAGAAATAGGAAAATACGGTATGTCGGATATTCTGAACAAAATTCTTTCCGTCAAGAAGATCGAGATCGAAGAAGCGAAACGGAAGCAGTCATTGGCGGCCCTGCAGGCTCAGGTGGAGAATGATGCAGGGATCAGGAAGAACCGGCGCCATTTTGAGGGCGCGCTTCGGGCAAAGATAGCGGCCGGTTTGTCCGCGGTGATCGCCGAAATCAAAAAAGCATCTCCTTCAAAAGGCATTATACGCGAAGCGTTTTATCCGTCTGAAATCGCGAAAAGCTATGAAAAATATGGTGCAGCATGTTTGTCGGTACTTACTGACAGGGAGTTTTTCAAGGGATCTCCGGATTATCTGGCCGAAGCGAAAAAGGCTTGCTCTTTGCCGGTGTTGAGAAAGGATTTCATCATTGATCCCTATCAGGTTTATGAGGCGGCGTCATGGGGAGCCGACTGTATTTTGCTGATTGTCGCCGCACTGGAAGACAGCCAGATGATGGAGCTTGAAGCATGTGCGACCGGATTGGGAATGAATGTGCTGGTCGAAGTCCATAATGCCGGAGAACTGGAAAGGGCTCTCGAGCTGGAGACGGCTCTTCTCGGAATCAATAACCGGGATTTGAGAACATTCAAGACTTCAATCCGAAATACTATCGATTTGTTGCCAGGTTTGCCCGAAGACAGGCTGGTCGTTACGGAATCGGGAATTTTGCACAGAGACGACGTTCTCAGAATGCGGGAGGCCGGTGTGAATGCTTTTCTGGTTGGAGAGGCGTTCATGCGTGCCAGGGAACCGGGCGAAGAACTGGCAAAACTCTTCGCCTGATTCCGGTTTGGCGTTCAACGGAGAACAGTGCGGTTCAGACGGATTACTCTGAAAGTTGCAGCCAGTGCCGGCGAGCTTCCTTCATTGAAGCGGTTTCTTCACCGGACAGGGTCAGAACATACTTCGGAATATGTTCACCGGACAGAACGGCATCCAGTTTCATCAGTTCGTCCCTGCGGAAAATGTGAATGCTGACGGTCTCGCCGATTGAATAGCGTGCAAGCTGCTTCTCAAGGCTGGCTGCCGGGTTTTCTGCAGACACTCTCAGGCCGTCGATAGCCAGCAATACATCGCCTGCCGAAATACCTGCCAGATGAGCTGTTCCTCCTTCATAAACATGGGTGACGATGCAGTCGCTTCCTGAACGTTTGACCCGGATGTCCAGGCCCGGTCGGGCTGCATCGGCAGTATCGTTCATGGAAATGCCGAATGAGGCAAACAAATCCTTTAGCGGCAGTGTATCCGTTCCATAAATATATTGCCGGAAGAATTCGTGGAGGTTCAATCCGCTGATTTCCTGTATGAGCGTTTCCGCCTCCGGATCGGTGATGCCCCGGTTACCACCTAGGTAGAAATCCCGGCCATATCGCCGCCACAATTCACGCATGATGTCGTCAAGCGATTTCAGGTGGTTTGTCCCAAGCCGGATAGTCATATCCAGCGCCAGGGCGACGAGAGAACCTTTTGTGTAGTAACTGACCAGCGCATTCTGGGAATTTTCGTCTTGCCGGTAATATTTGATCCATGCATCGAAACTGGCTTCGGCAATACTTTGTTTGAGATGTCCACGTCCACGCATGACATTGTTGATGGTATTGGCGATCTGGCGCAAGTAAGTATTCACATCTATTGTGCCGCTCCGGACAATGGTCAGATCGTCGTAATAACTGGTGAAACCTTCGAAGAGCCACAAGAGCCGGGTATATGCTTCCTGCCGAAGATCATAGGGAGCAAAAACGGCCGGTTTGATCCGTTTGACATTCCATGTATGGAAATATTCATGACTGCACAACCCGAGAAATTGCAGATAATCTTCACTGACTTTCAGGGCTGGAATGCCGTTGCGGTTTTTGGCAGGGAGAGACGCTCTTGAGCAAAGCAGGGCTGTTGACGACCGGTGTTCCAGACCGCCATAGCCGTTTTTGACGACCGTGACCAGAAATACGTATCGGGAAACGGGTGCTTTTTTCGTTTCGGGTTCGAAAAAAGCGATTTCGGTTTCGCAGATTTTTTTGAGATCGTTTTCGATTCTCTCCAGATCGAGGTTCGGGACCCGTCCAGTGATGGCGATTTCATGTGGTATTCCGAATGCATCAAATCGGCCGAGAATGAAATTTCCCATTTCAACGGGCGAATCGATCAGTTCATCATAATTTTCCGCTTTGTAAGTGCCGAAACCGTAGCGTTCTGCCTCGTGTTCGGGCAATGCCGTGGCGACCCGCCATGATTCGGCAACAGGATCGGCAGGTTTCCGAATATCCACAATATGCGATGCTGTTTCATATCCGACCACTTCCAGAAAAACACTGGAACCGTTGAAAAAGGCATGGGTCTGGTCGAGATGGGCGGATCTGACGGAAAGATCCCAGGCATAGACATCGTAGGTTACCGCCAGTGTTCCCTGGCAGGGAGCAGCCTGCCAGGTGTGCTTGTCGAGTTTGGCCAGATCAACTGGCTGGCCATTGCAGACAGCATGAATCTGCACGATATTCCGGGCAAATTCCCTGATCATGTAGCTGCCCGGTATCCAGGCAGGCAATCTGAACAGTTGTCCCTTCCCGTCCGGATCGCTGACAGTAACCGTTATGCGGAACAGATGTGCGTTCAGATCCAGCGTTTCGATGGAATAATGAATAGCCTGTGTCATGTTGTCGTTTTGTTGTTTCAGATATGTTTGTCAAAGAACGGGCGCCAGCCATTGTCTGATTTGTTCTTCGGAAACGTGGCGCCTTTTTGCCATATCCGCAACCTGGTCTTTTCCGATTTTACCCAATGTGAAATAGTGTGCATCCGGATGGGCGAAGTAGAATCCGGTGATGGAAGCAGTTGGCCACATGGCGTACGATTCCGTCAGGCTCATGCCGATTTCCTCGCATCGCAGGACATGGAACAGATCGCTTTTGACCGTATGCTCCGGGCAGGACGGGTAGCCGGGAGCCGGCCGTATGCCCTGATATTGTTCTTTCATCAATTGCCCGTTCGTCAGGCGCTCATCCGGAGAATAAGCCCACAGATCCTTTCTGACCCGTTCATGCAGATATTCTGCCAGCGCTTCCACGAGCCGGTCTGCCAGGGCTTTCAGCATGATGGCGTCATAATCGTTTTGTACAGCCTCGAATTTTTCCAGATGTTTTTCAATGCCGACACCGGCGGTCACGCCGAACAATCCGATATAATCCCGGATGCCGGAGGATTTGGGCGCGATAAAATCGGCAAGACACTGATTCGGGCGGGCAACGCCATCGATAACCGGTCTCTCTGCCTGTTGTCTGACGCCGTAGTAAGTGAATGCCACTTCCGAACGGGTTTCATCGGTATAAATCTCGATGTCGTCATCATTGACGCTATTGGCCGGCATCAATGCTATGGTGGCATTCGCGGTCAGCCATTTTCCCCGGATCAGTTTATCGAGCATTTTTCTGCCGTCTTCAAAAACCCTTCGGGCTGTTTCGCCATGTACGGCATCGTCAAGAATGTCCGGATAAGAACCTGACAGATCCCAGACACGGAAAAACGGTGACCAGTCAATGTAATCCGACAGCACGGCAAGATCAATATTCCTGAGGAAGCGCTGGCCAAGGTAAACAGGTTTTTTGGGAGTATTCCGTCCTTCGAATGACAACCGGGCCTTGTTTGCGCGGGCCTGTTCTATGGACAACAGTTTTTTGGGCTTCTTTTGTGCATGAAGTTCCCGGATGCGTTCATAATCGTTGGCCAGCGTTTTGAGATATTGTTCACGCATACTGTCGGACAATAGAGCCTGAATGACCGTAACGGTACGGGAGGCATCAGGAACCTGAACGACCGGGCCTTCGTAGTTCGGCGCGATTTTGATGGCGGTATGGGTTTTGCTTGTTGTTGCTCCGCCGACAAAAAGCGGAATTTTGCGTGAACGGAAATATTCGTCACGCTGCATTTCGTTGGCGACATGCATCATTTCTTCCAGCGAGGGGGTAATCAGACCGGAAAGCCCGATGGCATCGGCATTGACTTCCTTGGCCTTGGCAAGAATTTCCTCACAGGGAACCATGACGCCCATATTGATCACTTCGAAATTGTTGCACTGGAGAACGACGGCCACGATGTTTTTTCCGATGTCGTGGACATCGCCCTTGACGGTAGCGATCACGATTTTGCCTTTTGATTGCGTGTTGCCGCTCAACCGTTTCTGTTCCTCGATATAGGGAACCAGATAAGCGACAGCCTGCTTCATGACACGTGCCGATTTGACGACCTGAGGCAGGAACATCTTGCCTTGCCCGAAAAGATCGCCGACAGCATTCATGCCATCCATAAGCGGGCCTTCGATCACTTCGATAGGCTGGCCGCCTTTTTTGAGGATTTCCTGGAGTACTTCGTCTGTGTCTTCGGTAATGAAATCGGTCAGGCCGTGGACGAAGGCGTAAGTCAGCCGTTTGGCAACGGGTTCCGTGCGCCACTGGAGGTTGTCGTTTTCTTTTTTAGCTCCGGCATGGAATTCGTTGGCGACTTCGATCAGACGTTCTGTCGCATCCGGTCGCCGGTTGAGTACCACATCTTCGATCCGTTCACGCAGGGCTTCCGGAATTTCATCATACACGCCGATCATGCCGGCATTGACGATACCCATCGTCATTCCCGCCGCAATGGCATGGTAAAGGAAAACGGTGTGAATCGCTTCACGTGCAGGATTGTTTCCGCGCAGGCTGAAACTGACATTGGAAACGCCGCCGCTTATTTTGGCATAAGGCAGATTTGCCTTGATCCATCGTGTCGCCTCGATGAAATCGACTGCATAATTGTTATGTTCATCGATACCGGTGGCAACAGCGAATATATTGGGGTCAAAAATGATATCTTCGGCGGGAAAACCGATGGTATTGACCAGCAAGTCATATGCCCGTTTGCAAATCGAGATTTTGCGTTCATAAGTATCTGCCTGGCCGGCTTCATCGAAGGCCATGACGATTACGGCCGCGCCATATCGCCGGCAAAGTTTTGCCTGACGCAGAAATTCGGCTTCTCCGGTTTTCAGGGAAATCGAATTGACAATGGATTTGCCCTGGAGGCATTTCAGACCGGTTTCAATCACTTCCCATTTTGATGAATCGAGCATGACCGGGACCCGTGCGATTTCGGGTTCGGATGCGATGAGATTCAGGAAACGGCGCATGGCGCTGACGGAATCCAGCATGGCTTCGTCCATGTTGATGTCGATGATCTGCGCACCGTTTTCAACCTGCTGGCGTGCGACAGTCACAGCCTTGTCGTATTCTTCGTTCAGGATCATGCGGGCGAACGCTTTTGAGCCGGTCACATTGGTCCGTTCGCCGACATTCACGAAAAGAGACGAATCATCTATCGTAAAAGGTTCAAGACCGGATAAACGCATGGCGGGCGGAATGACCGGTATCTTTCTGGGAGGCAATGGTGCAACCGCTTTTGCGATAGCCCGGATATGGTCGGGGGTCGTGCCGCAACATCCACCGACGACATTGATGAAACCGCTTTCGGCAAATTCTTTCAGAAGGGCGGATGTATCTTCCGGAAGCTCGTCGAATCCGGTTTCGCTCATCGGATTGGGAAGCCCGGCGTTCGGATAAATACAGATATGAGTGTCTGCAATCCGGGAGAGTTCCTCGACATAGGGCCTCATCAACGCTGCACCGAGTGCACAATTCAAGCCGACTGTGAGCGGTCTGGCATGCCGGATGGAATGCCAGAAGGCCGTCACCGTCTGTCCGGAAAGAATACGGCCCGAAGCGTCCGTGACCGTTCCGGAAATCATGACCGGCAATGTCTTGCCTGTCGTCTCGAAAAACGAATCGATCGCAAAAAGTGCAGCTTTGCAATTCAAGGTGTCAAATACGGTTTCGACCAGCAATAGATCGACACCGCCTTCAACCAGTCCGCGGATCTGTTCCGAATAGGCTTCGACAAGCTGGTCAAAGGTGATATTGCGGGCTCCCGGATCATTGACATCAGGCGAAATCGATGCTGTACGCGGCGTCGGGCCTATCGAACCTGCCACAAAACGCGGATGTTCCGGTGTGGAATATTTATCGCATATTTTTCTGGCGATCCGGGCGGACTGGACATTCATCTCGTAGACGAGATGCGCCATATGGTAATCTTCCTGGGCGATTGTCGTTGCGCCGAATGTGTTGGTTTCAATGATATCGGCTCCTGCTTTCAGGTATTGTTCGTGTATGGCGGAAATGATGTGCGGCTGGGTCAGTGACAGCAGTTCATTATTACCCTTGACGAACAATTCACGGTTTCCTGCAGGAGGCGGAGGAACGAAATTGATAAACCGCCCGTTGGGGCCGCCTCTGTAGTCCTCTTCAGTCAAACCGTAGCGCTGGATCATGGTGCCCATTGCACCATCCAGAATGAGAATACGGCGCGACATGATTTCACGAAGAAGATTTTCGGTTGAATTATTTTCCATTTGGATAACAGATAGCTGGCACAAGGAAAAGAGCCTTTGCCGGATTCATATTGCAGTTAAAAACGGGTGTGAAGGTGAAAATTATACTGGAATCGAATGACTCCCGCGATTCGGCGTGCCGGTTTCATGATTCAGTCTGAAAAAAGGGAGCAGGATTGGTGAAGAGCTGTCTGTCTGCAGCTTGGTATGCCGAAATCCGTCTTCGAAAGACGGGACAAGAAATGTTTTTCCCGCAATCTTTTCCGTTCGTGTCATTGTCCTGATCGGTTTATCCATCAGCCGGACTCAGAAAACACAATGGCGGAAATTCCATCCGGTCCTGCCGGAAACGGATGGAATGAATGGTTTCAGTCCAAGGATTTCAGTTTCCTGTTGATTTCGTCTGCATCGGCAGCACCCGGAACCCGCGTTCCGTCAGTAAAGAAAATCGTTGGAGTCCCTTTGATATTCAGTTTCTGGCCAAGTTCACGAATTTTTTCATCCGGGAATGTACAATCATTGCTTGCCTTTTCCGGCATTTTGTCATCGATCATCCAGTTTTTCCATGCCTGTGCCGGATTGCCGGAACACCAGACATTTCTGGAAATCTCTACCGACTTTTCGGAAAGGATGTTGTACGGATACAGATAAATTGTTACATCATCGACATTGCGCAGGTTGTATTCAAGCTGTTTGCAATACCGGCAGTTCGGATCGGAAAAAACGGCGATTGTTCCTTTCCCGTTTCCTCTGACGATCTGTATGGCCAGATCTTTTGGCAGATCGGAAAAATCGACAATGGTGATTTTCCTGAGCTTTTCATCCGTATAGTCTTTTTTGGTTTGAAGATCCATGATTCTTCCGACAAACAGGTATTGTGCCTGTTTGTCCGTATAGACGAGATTGTTTCCGATCCGGACTTCATAAAGTCCCGCATAGGGGGTCTGGACCACAGCGTCTTTTTTGACATCGACGCCAAGATATTCCCTGAAACGTTGCTGGATTGTCATTTCAGCAGAAGACGCCGCCAATACGGTCTGGCTGAACAGAAGACATATAACCGGTAAGAAACGCAATATGGAGCGAGTAGACAGACTGTTCATAAAATAGGAATTCCTGAATGGTTTTTGCCAAGGATAGGATAAGCGGACAGCTTTGGCTATTGTCGCGGCAAAGTATTTCCTCATGTACACAAGAAAAAGCAATCTTATATGATGAATCGCGACAAATTTACCGTTTTTTTGTTACAATTTGTGTTTCGCTGATGTAGCTCAGTTGGTAGAGCAACTGATTCGTAATCAGTAGGTCGGAGGTTCGACTCCTCTCATCAGCACCAAATCGAATTCCAAAGCCATCCCAAGATGTCTTCTAAGCCGTGTAAATTCAACAGTTTACACGGCTTTTTTTATAAACGTATTTGTTTTTGATAAGCAGAAGCACCCCATAAGGGGGCATCGCGCCCAACGCTGATTACAAATATATTTATCTTTTCACGGCAAAAATAGGGAATAGGGGTTAACATGAGAATGTGCACATATTTACATACCCATAA